>CAXSEX010000607.1:0-2526 GCA_964236415.1 uncultured Acetobacteraceae bacterium
CGCGCGCGCCGTCGCCGCTGCTGGCGCTGGACCTGTTCCGCGACGGGGTGCTCGACGTGGGGCTGGCGACGAGCGCGCTGGTCAGCACGGTGATGATGGCAACCCTTGTCACCGGCCCGTTTTACCTGTCCCGCGCGCTCGGCCTGCGTGCGGACGGGGTTGGGCTGGTGCTCGCCATCGGGCCGTGCGTGGCGGTGCTGGCTGGGGTTCCAGCCGGGCGGCTAGCGGACCGCTATGGAGCGCAAGCCGTCGCGGTTGCTGGGCTTGCCCTGCTTACGGCAGGAACAGGATGGTTGTCGCTGGCCATCCTCGGCCAGGGGGCGTGGGGCTACGTGCTGCCCATCATCGTGCTCAGCGCGGGATATGCCCTGTTCCAGGCACCCAACACGGCGGCCATGATGGCGCGGGCGGATGCGAGCCGGCGCGGTGCCGTGTCCGGTCTGCTCAACCTTGCCCGCAACCTGGGACTGCTCACGGGTGCCTCGCTCATGGGCGCCCTGTTCGCTGCCGGGGGTGGTGCGACAGGATCTGCTGCAATCTTGCCCGTGGCAGTCGCGGCCGGGATGCGGGTCTGTTTCCAGGTTGCAGCCGCGGCGGCCGGCGGCGCCTTCCTGCTCGCCTGCTCTACGGTTGCGATACAGCACCTTCTGCATCGGACCTCGGCAATGATCCCTGGCGGTGTGGCAGCCAAGGATCGCACGCCCTGACAGCTCCCCGTCGAACGAACCCAAATGGACAGGAGGCCGCTGGCTTCGTTCGTCTAGCGTGGCGTGATCCCTTCTGCGCCATGCAGGAACGGCACGCCCCGCACAACGTCTTCGCGGGTCAGCCCCACGTCCCCCAGCAAGCGTGCGTCCAGCTCCATCAGATGGCGTCGATCCGCAAGATACCGCAGCGCACGACGCCATTGGTGACGCTGCGCCCCTAGCCAGAGCTGCGTGCGGCGCACAGGCCCGGCATTCAAAGGTTGGTCGGCGGGAAGGTAGAGCACGAGCGGCATCTGAACGCCTCCTTTGGTGTGATTGTCCGTGCGCCTTGGAAGCGCAGCCTCGCTTTTGGGCGCAACCATCGTCACAGCGCGTCGAGGTTGATCGGCAGCGGCGGCCCAAGCCAGAGGGCATGGGCCGTGTGGTCCGCCAGCGCGTCTCCGGTTTCAGGATGCACAAGGATGGACAACTCAGTCCGGTTCAGCATGAGCCAGGGCACCAGCTCGCCGAAGCGCGCCAGCGGGAAGCCGACGTGCAGCTCCGGGGCTGGATGCGGGCCGCCCGCCACTTCGCGCCTGGTGCCCGGGACCGCGCCGAAGCATTCGGCCAGCGTCGCGCAGAGCCGGTTTGCAACCGCCCGCCCGGCTGCGTCGTGCCAGTAGAGATGGGCGTGGTAGCCGCCGCTGGCTGGCTTCATGTGCTTGGCATCCGGAATGGGAAAGAGGGCATCGGGCATGTCCGGACGTCGCATGGGTGCAACGCCCGGACCAGCGCGCTATCGTGCGTGGCTGTGAAGCCACGTCACACCCCGCAACCTGTTCCCGCCGATGCCGCAATGGGCCGGCGCGTGCCGCCGCTGGAAGCAGTGCGCGTGTTCGAGGCAGTCGCGCGCTGCGGTTCAACGGTTGCGGCCGCGGCCGAGCTGGGCCTGACGCACGGTGCGGTCAGCCGGCGCGTGCGCGCCTTGGAAGATCATCTCGGCGCGGCCCTGCTCGGCCGCGGTCGCGGCGGTCGCCTGGTGCCGACCGAGGCCGGGGAGCAGTTCGCGGCAGACGCCCACCGAGCGCTTGCCCTGCTGGCGGACGCGGCTGCGGCGGCTGGCAGCGACGATGCCCGGCGTCGGGTCGTGCGGATCAGCACGACGGCTTCGCTCGCCGCGTTGTGGCTGCTGCCGCGCCTGCACCACTTCCGCGCGCGGCACCCGGCCTTTGAGGTTTGGGTGTCCGAAACCAAGGCCCTTATCGAGCCGGGCGCTTCCTCCGGCGTGGATTTGGCGTTGCGGGCGGGGGTAGGCGGCTGGCCCGGCGTGCGGGCCGAGTTGCTGATGGAGGACGCCTTGGTCCCGGTCTGCGCCGCCTCTGTCGCCGCACGGCTGCGCGCGCCGGCTGACCTGGCAAACATCCGGCTGCTGCACGATGAGGACCCGAGCGCCGCGTGGTGGCGCTGGACCGATACGGCCGGGTTGGGGCGGCCAAGTTGGGCAGCGCAAGGACCGCGGCTGGCAGGGGTCGCGTTGCTGCTACAGGCAGCAGCGGCAGGCGAAGGTGTCGCCCTGGTTCCATCCCGCCTGGCTGCGGGGTATCTCGATGACGGGCGCGTGGTGACGCCACTTGCGGCGCGGGTGGATCTGGGGCCTGCCTACTGGCTGGTGAAGCCAGCCCGCGGCGCTTCGACCCCGGCCGTACGTGCGTTCGCCGCATGGATACGCGCCCACGCGCAAGAGCGTGGGTAAATTGAAGGTGCTTGATGCGACTTGAGGCGGGATTTGGTCCAGTGACCGCGATGGTGTGCAGATTGGCCATTTACAGCCATAGCACCC
>CAXSEX010000608.1:0-2523 GCA_964236415.1 uncultured Acetobacteraceae bacterium
CGGTGGCCGCGAAATCACGCAACACGGCCAGGTACTTAGCCGCGCCCAGCAGCATGGCGGTGTGCCCGTCATGCCCGCAGGCGTGCATCCGGCCCGGCACCGTGGAGCGGAACGGCAGGTCCGTCGCCTCCTCCATCGGCAGCGCGTCCATGTCGGCCCGGAGGCCAACCGCGCGGTTGCCCGACCCCGCGCGCAGCACGCCCACGACGCCGGTGCCGCCCACGCCGCGGTGCACCTCGACGCCCCACTCCTCCAGCTTGCGCGCCACGAGGTCCGCGGTGCGGTGCTCCTCCATGCCCAGCTCGGGGTGCGCATGGAGGTCGTGGCGGATGGCGGTGAGCGCATGGTGGTCGCGGCGGATGCGGTCGATGGCGGTCATGGCGTTGGGTCCTGCATGGGGTTTGGCGTTTGTGCAGGCCAGTTTGACGACGGGAACCGGCGCCGGGCAAGGCGTGGGCGTGCAGCGGGTGCCCCCGAACGGTTGTGGATCGGCGGGACAGCGCCCAAGGTGCCGCGTCCGACCCTCTGCCGCCCGGAGCGCCTGCCGTTGACCGACCTCCGCACCCCGCGCCTGCTGCTCCGGTCCTGGCGGGACGCGGACCTGCCCGCCTTTGCGGCGCTGAACGCCGACGCCGAGGTCCGCCGCTGGTTCCCGGGCACCCTGACCCGCGCGGAAAGCGACGCCCAGGCCGCCCGGCTCCAGGAGCACATCGCGGCGCACGGCTTCGGCCTCTGGGCCGTGGAGGTGCCCGGCGTCCAGCCCTTCATCGGCTTCGTGGGCCTGCTGCACGTGCGGTTCTCGGCGCCGTTCACCCCGGCCGTCGAGACGGGCTGGCGCCTCGCGCGGGAGCATTGGGGCCGCGGCTACGCCACGGAGGCAGCCCGGGCGGCCCTCGCCCACGGGTTCGGGCCGCTGGCCCTGCCGGAGGTCGTCGCCTTTGCCGTGCCGGGCAATGGGGCGTCACGCCGGGTCATGGAGCGGATCGGCATGCGGCACGACCCGGCGGACGACTTCGACCATCCCGGCATGCCCGAGGGCACGCCGCTCCGGCGCCATGTGCTTTACCGCGCCGCGCGCCCGGGATGAGCTTGCAGGCCGTTCGCGGCCATCGCCTTCGTCGGCCCGCGTCGCTACCCAGCTTGCCGGGCTGGCGGCACAGCCGCTTGACCGCCCGTGCCGCGTCGTGGCTCACGCAATCCACGGGAAAGGCCACCCGGTCGGTTTGGCTGACCAGCCCGGTCTCGACCGCCTCGGCCGTGAGCCAGGCCGTCAGGCGCCCGCGCTGGCCCCGGGCCGCGTCGTGGTCGGCCGAGTTGGCGCCCCTATGCTTCCGCGTCAGGGCGACGGTGCGGCCAGCGCAGCCTGCAGCCGCTCCAGCTCGGCTGCCCCGGCGCTCGCGGCGCCCTGCTCCAGCACCCGGTAGAGCTGGACGACCTCCGCGCCGAGCGGCAGCAGGGTGGCGCCGCCGCCGCCTGCGCCGCCAGGCCGGGCCGCAATGAGGGGGGCTGCAAAGGCGGCGTTCAGGCTGTCCACCAGCGTCCAGGCCCGGCGGTAGCTCATGCCCATGGCGCGGCCCGCCGCCGAGATCGACCCGGTTTCGCCGATCAGCTCCAAAAGCCGCGCCTTGCCCGGCCCCAGCGTCGGCCGCCCGGCCACGTCCAAGCGTAGGGTGAGGCGCAACGTGGCGACGGCGGCCGGCGCCGGGCCGCGCTTGCGGACGGGGCGGGTGGGCTTGGGACGGTCGGCTTGCGGCTCGGAGGTGCTCATGGGGGCAGCATAGGCCATCGGCCACGCGCCCGACATCAGCGGCGCGTCAGCCCCCGAAGGTCCATCGGCAGCCCGGCGCGCGCACCCGGGTGTCCAGCGCCGCGCCGTCCCGCAGGTGTTCGAGCCGGCGCACCTGAAGGGCTGCCGGCATCAGTCCCGGTAGGCGGCCGGGATGAGGCGTGTCCCTGGCACCGCGCTGAGCAGCCGCCTTGTGTAGTCCTGCCGCGGGTTCCCGAACACCTCCGCAGCTTGTCCCCGCTCCACGATCTCGCCCCGGAACATCACCGCGACCTCATCGCAGATTTCCGCCGCCACCCTGATGTCGTGGGTGATGAACACCATCGCGACGCCGAGGTCGCGCCGAAGCTCGGCGAACAGGTCGAGCACTTGCCGCTGCACGGAAACGTCGAGCGCCGAAACCGGCTCGTCGGCGATCAGGAGTTTCGGCTGCATGGACACGGCGCGGGCGATGCAGAGCCTTTGGCGCTGCCCGCCCGAGAACTCGCCGGGGGTGCGGCCCAGGCTCGACGCGGCAAGGCCGACCCGGTCCAGCAGTTCGCGGGCCTGCCGCAGCGCCTCCGTCCGGGCCACCCCGCAGTTGACCGGACCCTCGCACAGGATCGAGGCGACCGTGCGCCGCTGGTCCAGGGACGAGTATGGGTCCTGGAAGATCATCTGGACCGAGCGGTGCAGGCGTCTCATACCGGCAGCCCTTTGGGCTGACCGGTATGCGCGCGGGGTTGGTGGGGGCGCCG
>CAXSEX010000609.1:0-2520 GCA_964236415.1 uncultured Acetobacteraceae bacterium
CGAAGCCCATGGCCCGGCCGCCGCCCGACTGCATCTGGCGCATGAAGAACACCCACACGCCGATCAGCAGCAGCATGGGGAACCAGCTCAGCAGGTAGTGCAGCAGCGGGTTGTCGCTTTCCTCGGGCTTGGCGATGACCCGCACGCCCTTGTCGGTCAGGCGGCTGACCAGCGCCGGGTCTTCCGGCGTGTAGGTCTGGAAGGTGCGCCCGTCCGCCAACTGGCCGGACACCGTGCGGCCCTGAATCAGCACGTCACGGACACGTCCCCCATTGACGTCGCCAATGAAGTCGGAATAGGCAACCTGGGTTGCCGTGCGTTGCGTGCTTCCGGGCTGGAACAGGTTGAACAGCACCACGAGCAGCAGGGCGATTATGACCCAGAGCGCTAGATTGCGGCCGAAATTGCTCATCATATGATCCTGGCGATCCAGTCATCTCACCCGGGCCTGGGCGCACTCGGAGCGGTCCCGGTATCCTCGTTCCCGGCCCAACATAGGCCGGCGCCGCTTATCAGAACCTCAACATAGTGCGCCGGTGCCGCCTGCACATCCCCAGCCAATCAGCCCGGTGCAAAAGGCGCAGGCGCAGCCGGGCGAGGCGAGCAGAACGCGATCGGCACGGCACAGCAGGTGTCCGGGTCAGGATAGGACAAACTCGGCACGGCGAACAATCCTTCACTGCATTGGATCGCCGGCAGCGTCCGTAGCAGCGCCGCCGGCAGGCCGGACCACCGCCGCAGCCGCGCGGCGTTGTCGCCAAGCGGCCCCAAGGTGGCGCCACGCGGCGGCGCTGCCAGCAAGCGGAACCGGCGGTCCCACACGGCCCCCGCTTGCGCCGGGACCGCGCCGGCCTGGGCCGCCGCTTCCCGCCCGACCAGCCAGCCGCCCGGCATCGGCAGGATCACCGTGCCATGCAGGGTGGCCGGACGCAGCCGCCAGGCCAAGCGCGCCACGGCGGCGGTCCCGGGGGGATGGGACGCACCCGACACGGTCCAAATCAGGGCGGACAGCGCCGCGGCGCTGAGGGCCGGCCCGGTGATCACGGCGACGCCGCCGGGCAAGAAGCTGACCTGCTGCGCCAGTTCAACTGCGACGGAAGCCTCCCGCTCGCGCCGCGCCGCGCCGTGCCGCTGTGCCGCGCTGCACAGAACGGGCACCGGGGCCGTGTCCCCTCGGACGAACGCGGCGCGGAGCTTGGCGCGGGGGGTCGCCGGGTCCGTGTTGGTGGGGTCCTCGACCCAGCTTGCCCCGGCACGGCGCAGGGTGGCGCGCAGCCGGGCCGGCATGACCATCAGCAGAGGACGAATCAGCCGAACCGCCTCCCGGTGCGTCACCGGCGCCATGCCGGCCAGGCCAGCCGGCCCGCTGCCGGCGCCTTGGCGGAGCAGCAGGGTCTCGGCCTGGTCCTGCGCGTGGTGCGCCAGCAGCAGGTCAGTCAGCCCGGCGTCCCGGCAGGCCGCCGCCAGGGCGGCATAGCGGGCGGTCCGCGCCCGCTCCGCCAGCGCCGGCCCGCGCGCCAGCCCCGAAAGCGGCAGCACGCGGGCGGCAATCCCCCACTCGGCAAGCCGCGCCGCCGTCAGCGCCGCCTCGGCGCCCGACTCGGGGCGCAGGCCGTGATCGACGATCATCGCCACCGGCCGTCCCCACCCTGCGAGCAGCAGCGCCAGGGCCATGCTGTCGGCGCCGCCGGACACGGCCACGGCGACCCGCCGCTCCCGGCCGAACGGCCCGACGGCGGCCATGGAGGCCGCGAACTCCGCCGGCGAAACCGGCTCCTGGCTCAAGGGCAGCCAGAACGGCCGCGCGCCGCGGCGGCGGCTTCCCGCACGTTCGGGCGGGGGGCGGGGAACTCGGCCCGCAGCTTGTCCAGCGCGGCACAGGCGTTGGCCCGGTCGTTCAACGCGGCCAGGGCAGTTGCCAAGCCCAGCAGGGCGTCCGGCGCCCGCGACCCCGTGCGCGAACGGTTGTAGGCGTCGTCATAGGCCACCGCGGCGCCCGGGTAGTCGCGCTTGCCCATCAAGGCCTGCGCCAGCAGGAACTGCGCATCCCCGGCACGCGGCCCGCCCCTGCCGCCTGACAACACCTCGCGCGCTGCCGCTTCCGCGACGCTGTAGTCCCGCCGGGCCAGGGCGGCGTTGCCCTCCTGCATGGCAAGCTCGGCCGGACGGCGCCCGGACGGCGCCGGCCCGGCTGCTGGCGGAGCCGCCACGTCCGGGTTCGACGCCCTCGGACCCAGCCCGGCCGCAGGCCCCGACTGCAGCCGGAACGTCAGGTCGGCCACCTGCTTGGACAGGTCGTCCATCTGCCGCCGGGAAGCGTTCGCCTGCTCGTCAAGCTGCCCGCGCAGGCGGCGCACGTCGTCCTCAAGCTGCGCCACGCGGTCCAGCAGCTGCGCCGCGATCTCGCTGCCGCCATCCCCGCCCCGGCGCGCAGGCGGAGGCAGCGCCGGCGGGCCGCGCTGCGCTTGCAGCCCTTGCAGGTCGCGGCGCAGCTCCAGGATCTGGTTCTGCAGCGCAATC
>CAXSEX010000610.1:0-2512 GCA_964236415.1 uncultured Acetobacteraceae bacterium
GCTTCCCGTCCCGACACCCCGCACCTGGGTCTGCCTCAGGTGCAGCGTGCCGGGCCGCAGCGGGACGTAGCCGGCCGGGCTGTTCCAACGCCCGACGCGTCCCGCCACAGCGCGATGGACAAGACGCGCGGACGTTTGGTGATCGCCTCCATGGGCTTTCTCATGCTGTTCGGCGCAGTCGCCCTCAAGCTCGCGGGCGCGACCGTGCTGTTTCCGATGCAGTCGAAGCGCCTGGACCGCCTGGCGCAGCTTCCGCCGCCTCCCAGCGCCGAGCCTGGGTCGGCCGGCACGTTGCCGGCGCCGCCGCGCGATCCCGGGCCGCACACACGGGCGATGGTCGTGGACCGCAACGGCGAGATCCTGGCGATCTCCCTGCCCACCGCCGGGCTGTATGCCAACCCGCGCGAGATGATGGACACCGACGACGCCGCGCAGAAGCTGAAAGCCGTGCTGCCCCACCTCGACCTGGACGTGGTGCGCGCCCGCCTGGCCAGCGAGAAGCAGTTCGTTTACCTCGCCCGCAACCTGACGCCGAGCGAGCACCTTGCGATCAACAACCTTGGCATCCCCGGGCTGTACTTCCAATCGACGGAGCGCCGCCAGTATCCGCAGAAGCGGATGGCGGCGCACGTGCTGGGCGGCGTCGATGTGGATGCGCACGGCATCGCCGGGGTGGAGCGCGCCTTTGACCAGCGCCTGCGCGACAGCGTGGAGCCGCTCAGGCTCTCCATCGACGTGCGGGTGCAGGCGGCGATGCGGGACGAGCTGTCGCAGTCCATGGCGGAGTTCCACGCCATCGGCGCCTGCGGCATCGTCATGGACGTGCGCACCGGCGAGGTGATCGCCATGGTCAGCCTGCCGGACTTCGACGCCAACCAGGCCGGCGAGGCGCCGAGCGAGCAGCGGTTCAACCGCGCGCCCACCGGCATGTACGAACCCGGCAGCACCTTCAAGCTGCAAACCGCCGCGATGGCGCTGGACAGCGGCGCGGCGCAGCTTTGGAGCTCGTTCGACGCGGCGCACGACATCCATATCGGACGCTTCACCATCCAGGACTTCCAAGGCAAGCACCGGGTGCTCAGCCTGCCGGAGGTCATCGCCTATTCCAGCAACCTCGGCGCCGCGCACATGGCGCAGCAGGTGGGCACGGAGCGGCAGCGGAGCTGGCTGCAATCCATGGGCATGTTCACCCGCGTCGGCATCGAGTTGCCGGAGCAGGGCCAGCCCATCGTGCAGCCGGCCGCCAATTGGAAGGAGGTCGCGACCCTGACCGTGGGCTTCGGCCACGGCATCGCGGTGTCCCCCCTGCACGTGGTGCGCGGCACGGCGGCGCTGGCCAACGGCGGCATGGTGCTGCGCCCGACCATCCTGGAGCGGGAAGAGCCGCCCGAGGAGCGCCGGGTCATGCAGCAATCGACCTCGGACACGGTGCGCAAGCTGATGCGCCTCGTGGTGACGGACGGCTACGGCAAGCCCGCGGACGTGCCGGGCTACTTCGTCGGCGGCAAGACCGGCACGGCGGAGAAGACGATGGGGCACGGCTACCGCAAGCATGCCAACATCAGCGCCTTCATGAGCGTGTTCCCGATGAACGCGCCGCGCTACGCCGTGTACTTCATGCTGGACGAGCCGAAGGGCAATGCCAGCACCGGCGGCTTCTCGACCGCCGGCGCGGTGAGCGCGCCGGGCGCGGGCCGGGTCATCGCGCGGATCGGGCCGATGCTGGGCTTGATGCCGGAAACCGTGACCGCGGCGGCGACGCAGGCGGGCCTTGCCATGCCGCTGCGCCCGGGCCGTCCCGCGGGCTGGCGGCCTCCCCCCGACACCTCCATCGCGCACGGCCCGGCGGCGCATCCGCAAGCCACGCCCGCCGCAGCGCCCGCGCCGCATGAGCCAGCCTTGCTGCGGCAGGAGGCCGGCCCCTTGGCGGCCGACCCTCCGGCGACCGCCCCCCTGGCCACCTCTGTTGCGGCTCGCTGACATGCTGGAGGATTTGGGAATGGCGCCGCCGCCCGGCTTGCCCGAGGGCCTGACCGGCATCACGGCCGACAGCCGCGCCGTCCGCCCGGGCATGCTGTACGCGGCGCTGCCCGGCGCCCGCGCGGACGGCCGCGGCTTCATCGCCGACGCCGTGGCGCGCGGGGCGGTGGCCGTGCTGGCGCCGTCGGGCACGGCCTGGCCGCCGGGCGTGCCGCCGCGCCCGCTGATCCTCCATGTTGAGCCGCGCCGCGCCCTGGCCCGGCTCGCGGCGCTGCAATCCGGCCCGCAGCCGGAGCGGGTCGTCGCGATCACCGGCACCAACGGCAAGACCAGCACCGCCGAGTTCCTGCGGCAGATCCTGGCCGACGCCGGCATTGAGGCGGCGAGCCTCGGCACGCTCGGCCTGATCACACGGGACAGCCAGGGTAGCCCCGGCCTGACCACGCCCGATCCGGTAGCGCTGGCAGACACGTTGGCCACCTTGGCGCGCGACGGCGTGCAGGCGGTGGCCCTGGAAGCGTCGTCGCACGGC
>CAXSEX010000611.1:0-2508 GCA_964236415.1 uncultured Acetobacteraceae bacterium
GTGCCGCGAGCTGCTCGGCGTCGAAGTCTCCAAGCAGCAGCAGACCTCCGACTGGGGCGCCCCCGAACTCACGGCGGAGCAGATGGCCTACGCCGCGTCTGACGTGCTGCACCTCCATGCCCTTTGGACTCGGCTGGAGGCGCTGCTGATCCGCGAAAACCGCCTTCCCCTCGCCCAGGCCTGCTTCGACTTCCTGCCGGCCCGCTGCCGCTTGGACCTGCTTGGTTACGAGGAACCCGATATCTTCGCCCACTAAACCACTGTTTATGTGAGATACTGATCCCCCATCGGTCGCTTTTCATTGACCCCCGCCACCCACCCGCCCATACAGGCGGGATGCCCGCGACCTCCATGCAAGCCCTCGCCCCACCCATTGCATCGCACGTCGATGTCGCCCGCGACGTGCTGGCCGCGGAGGCCGCCGGGCTGCGCGCCCTGTCCGCCTCGCTCGGCCCCAGCTTCGGCGACGCGGTGGAGCGCCTTGCCGCCTGCGCCGGGCGCGTCGTGGTGTCCGGCATGGGCAAGTCCGGCCTGGTCGGGCGCAAGATCGCCTCCACCTTCGCCTCCACCGGCACCCCCGCCCTGTTCGTGCACCCGGCGGAAGCGTCGCATGGCGACCTCGGCATGATCCTGCCCGGCGACGCCGCGCTGATGCTGTCCAACAGCGGGGAAACCGCGGAACTGGCCGACCTCGTGGCCCACGCCCGCCGATTCGGCCTGCCGCTGCTCGCCATCACCGCGCGCCCCGCTTCCACCCTCGCCCGCGCCGCCGACATCGTGCTGCTGCTGCCGCCCGCGCCGGAGGCCTGCCCCATGGGCCTCGCCCCCACCACCAGCACCACCATGCAATTGGCCCTCGGCGACGCGCTGGCGGTGGCGCTGCTGACCCGGCGCGGCTTCACCGCGGGCGACTTCTCCGCCAACCACCCCGGCGGCCGGCTCGGCGCGCAGCTTCGGCGCGTGTCCGACCTCATGCACCGGGGCGACGCCGTGCCGCTGGCGGACGCGGGCCTGCCCATGGACCGGGCGCTGATCCTGATGACCGGCAAGGGCTTCGGCTGCCTGGGCGCGCTGGACGCGGACGGGCGGCTGCAGGGCGTCCTGACCGACGGCGACCTGCGCCGCGCCATGGGGCCGGACCTCCTGGCCCGTAAAGTGGAGGACGTGATGAGCACCACCCCCCGCACCATCGGCCCCGACGCCCTGGCCGCCGACGCCCTGCGCGCGATGAACGCCGGGCCGCGCCCGGTGACCAGCCTGTTCGTGCTGGACGCGGACCGCCGCCCGCTCGGCATCCTGCACGTCCATGACCTCCTGCGCGCGGGCGTCGCCTGATGGCCACCGCCCCCCTCGTGCAGCACGGCCCGGCCGGCCGGGAGCCGGCACGCCTTTCCGCCGCCGGCCCCGCCCGCGTGCGCCAGGCCCCCACCGCGTCCCGCATCGCCCGGCGGCGCGTGGTCGTCACCCTCACCAAGTGGCTGCTGCCGGTCGCCGCCCTGCTGCTGCTGTCCTCCGTCGCCCTGTGGCCGGAGATCGCCCGGGTGCGGGAGCAGGGGCGCATCGCCTTTCGCCGGGCGTTCAGCGTGGAACCCGACAGCGGCCGGATGCGGCAGGCGCGCTACCGCGGCGTGGACGAGCGGGGCCGCCCCTTCACCGTCACCGCCGAATCCGCGTTGCAGAACGGCCCCGTCCGCATCGACCTCACGGAACCCAAGGGCGACCTCGTGACCGAAAGCGGGAGCTGGATCATGGTGGAAGCGCGCGACGGCGTGTACATCCAGCGCGCCGGCCAGCTCGACCTGTCGCACGACGTGACCCTGTACCGCGACGACGGCACCGCCATGCGCACCCAGTCCGCCTCCGTCGATGTGCGCCAGGGCGCCGCCACCAGCAGCGAGATGACCCATGCCGAGGGTCCCTTCGGCGTGCTGGACGCCCAGGGCTTCACCCTGGTGGACAAGGGCGCCGCCATCCAGTTCCACGGCCCGGCCAAGCTCACCCTGAACGGGCACGAGTGATGCGCCGCCTCCTGCCGGCGGCGCTGCTCCTGCTGCCGGGGACAGCCTTGGCCCAGGCCATCGACTTTTCCAAGGGCGGCCCCATCGAGGTCACGTCGCGCGACGGCATGGAATGGCGGCAGAACGAGCAGGAGGTGATCGCCCAAGGGTCGGCCCGCGCCGTGCGCGGCGACGTGACCGTGACCGCCGACCGCCTCACTGCCCGCTACCGCCGCAAGGCCGTGCCCGCCGCGTCAGCAACCACCGGGGCCACCCCCGCCGCAGCCACGCCCGGCGCCCCTGGACCCGCCGCCGCCGACACCGGCAACAACGAGATCTACCGCCTGGAAGCGGACGGCCACGTCCACATCTTCACGCCGACCGACCTCGCGGTGGGCGACCACGCGATCTATGACATCGACCAGGCGGTCCTGCTGATGACCGGCGGCGACATGAAGCTGACCACGCCGCAGCAGGTGCTGACGGCGCGCGACACCATGGAATACTGGTC
>CAXSEX010000612.1:0-2503 GCA_964236415.1 uncultured Acetobacteraceae bacterium
GCTGCCGGTGTCGCCCATGAACACCGCGGCCGGGGGCGCGTTGAACCACAGGAAGCCAAGGCCGGAGCCGACCAGCGCCGCCAGGAACACGCCCAGCTCGCCCACGCCCGGCACCGGATGGAGTTGCAGGTAGTCTGCGAACACCCGGTTGCCGACGAGGTAGGAGATCAGCGCGAACACCGCCGCCGCGATGATGGTCGGCACGATGGCAAGCCCGTCCAGCCCGTCCGTCAGGTTGACCGCGTTGGAGCTGCCCACCATGACCACCATGCCGACTAGCGGGAACAGCAGGCCGAGCGGGATCAGCACCTCCTTGAACACCGGCACCGTCAGCGCGGTGCCGAGCGGCCCCCGGGTCAGCGCCGCGACCCACACCGCGCAGCCGAGGCCGAGCAGCAGCTGCGCCGCCAGCTTGCCGCGCGGCGACACGCCGCGGGTGTTGCGGCGGGACAGCTTCAGGAAATCGTCGAGGAAGCCGATGGTGCCGTAGCCGAGCGTCAGCAGCAGCACCGCCCACACGTAGCCGTTGCGCAGGTCGGCCCAGAGCAGGGTCGAGATGGTGAGCGACGCCAGGATCAGCACGCCGCCCATGGTGGGCGTGCCCTTTTTCTCGATCAGGTGCCGGGCCGGGCCATCCGTGCGGATCGGCTGGCCGCCGCGCTGCACGGAGGTCAGCCAGCGGATCACCATCGGCCCCAGCAGGAAGCTGATGAACAGCGACGTGAGGCACGCAGCACCCGAGCGGAAGGTGATGTAGCGGAACAGGTTCGCCAGGATGAACTGCTCGGAGGACAGGCGGGACAGGTAAACCAGCATCAGCCCGGCGCTCCGGGCTGTTCCAGCGCGGCCACGACCAGGCGCATGCGGCTGCCGAGGCTGCCCTTGACCAGCACGGCATCGCCGGGCCGCACGGCGGCGGCAACCAGGGGCGCCAGCGCCGCGCTGTCCGGCGCGTGCGCGCCGCGGCGCCGGTCCGGCACGCCATCGAACAGGTGCCGCATCAGCGGGCCGCAGGCATACAGCAGGTCGGCACCGGACGTGACATCGGGGACCAGGCCCGCATGCTCTGCCGGGCCGAACGCGCCGAGTTCCAGCATGTCGCCCAGCACCGCGACCCGCCGGCGGCCCGGCAGCGCCGCCAAGACGCCCAGCGCCGCCCGGACGGAGGCGGAGGAGGCGTTGTAGCTTTCGTCGAGCAGCAGGATGTCGCCGCCACGGACCGTCCGCTGCAACCCGCGGCCCGCGCCCGGCACGAACGACGAGAGCGCCGCAGCCGCCGTGGAAACGTCCAATCCGAGCGCCGCGCAGGCCACGAGGGCAGCGACCGCGTTCAGCGCCATGTGGGCGCCGGGCGCCGCCAAGGGGAACTCGACATCCTGGCCGCAGATCCTGGCCCGTACTGGACCCGTTCGCAGCAGGCGCGCATCGGCGCCCTCCGCCTGGCCGAAGGTGATCACCCGGCCCGGCGCGGCTTCCGCCATGCGCGCAAGGAACGGGCTGTCGCCGGGCAGGATGGCGAGGCCGCCGGGTTCCAGGCCCCCAGCACCGACGCCTTTTCGTCGGCGATGGCCTCCAGGCTGCCGAGGTGGCCGATATGCGCGCTGGCCACCGCGGTCACGGCCGCGACGTGCGGGGCGGCGAGCCGGGCCAGCGGCGCGATCTCGCCCGCGTGGTTCATGCCGATCTCGGCCACGCAGAACGCGGCGCCGGGCGGCAGGCGCGCGAGGGTCAGCGGCACGCCCCAATGGTTGTTGTAGGACGCTTCCGCTGCGTGGGTAGGGCCGAAGGCGGACAGGGCCGTCCGCAGCATCTCCTTGGTCGTCGTCTTGCCGACGCTGCCGGTGACAGCGACCATCTTCCCCTTGAAGCGCGCCCGGCCCGCCCGACCCAAGGCGTGCAGCCCGGCCAGCGTGTCGCCCACCACCAGCAGCGGCGCGTCGTCCGGCAGGCCGTCCGCGCGGCGCACCATGGCCCCGGCAGCGCCCCGGGCCAGCGCGCCCGCCACGAAGGCGTGGCCGTCCGTTTCGCCCTGGAGCGCCACGAACAGGTCGCCGGGCCGCAAGGTGCGGCTGTCGATGGACACGCCCGAAGCGTCGAACGGCCGGCGGAACACGCCGCCCGTCCCGGCCCGCAGCGCATTGGCGGTCCACAGCGCCGTCACAGCAGGCCGCGCACGGTGGCCGCGTCGTCGAACGGCAGCACGGTGCCGCCCACCGTCTGCCCCTGCTCGTGCCCCTTGCCCGCGACGGCCAGCACGTCGCCCGGGGCCAGGCCCTCCATGGCGGCGGCGATGGCGGCGCGGCGGTCGCCGATCTCGACCGCGCCGGGCAGGGCGGCCAGGATGGCGCGGCGGATCGCGGCCGGGTTCTCGCTGCGCGGGTTGTCGTCGGTGACGACTGCGCGGTCGGCCCGGCGGGCGGCGGCGCCCATCAGCGGGCGCTTGCCGCGGTCGCGGTCGCCGCCGGCGCCGAACACCACCAGCAACCGTCCCGGGGTTATCTCC
>CAXSEX010000613.1:0-757 GCA_964236415.1 uncultured Acetobacteraceae bacterium
TCAAAGGCATGGAGGATGCGGCACGGCCATGGGCACTGATCCAACAATCACCCAAGACAAGCCCCGACTCTCGACCCTGGACGCGCTGCTGCTGCTGCCCCTTGCCGCACCCTTCCTTTTGCCGCCACTCGGATTACTGGGGTGGGGAGCCTACCGGATCGGCGCTGGCTACGTCGCCGCCCTGCATGCGCCGGCCGCGCCGGCCTCATGGTGGCAATGGCCTTGGGGCTGGCCTGGCGCCCGCCTTGTCGAAGCGATCCATGGCGCACTCGGCTTGCCGCCCGCATCGGACTTCTCGTTCTCAAACCCGGTGCACCTGTTTGCTGATCTTTCAGTGGTCGACCGAGCCCTCATGGCACTTTTCGCCAACGGGGTCGTCGCACTCCTCCCATTGTGTCTAGTTGTGTTGCTGATCGGCGCCGCTGCGAGGGCCTGCGTTTGGGCTCGCGCAAGGAAGCCCGCGTGACCGATGCACCCCCACACAGCAGGCGGACGCCGATCTTGACCAGGATGGGCGTCGTCATCGCGGCGGTCACTTCCCCGATCTGGTTCGTTCTTTTGGTCGTGTCAGCTCTGCCGGCTGCGCTCGCCTTCTGCGGAGATGCGCGCGTTGCGACCTACGCGGGAACAGTCGTCCCGCCATGGGCAGCCAACCTTCCCGGACTTCTTCCACGGACGGCAGCAGTGGCGACAGTAGCGCAGCGGTCCAGGTGACCAGGCAGTCGCAAACCACTGACGTTCGGGGGCACATCGCGGC
>CAXSEX010000613.1:767-2502 GCA_964236415.1 uncultured Acetobacteraceae bacterium
CAGCAGTGGCGACTGTAGCGCAGCTCAGGACTCCCCTCATTCTTAGATCGCACCGAACATCTCGCGGAAGACTGGCTGTGCCGCCAGCATTTGGGCGAACTGTTCGGCCAGGGGCCGCAGGCGATGCTCCGGCATGGTGAGGATGAGTTCATAAAGCATGCTGCCCTGACCAGCGTGTTGCATGGAGCTGGGGAGCGGGCGCAGTAGCCCCAACCCTGTTTGAGATCAGGCGGTGCGGACGTAGTTCGGGCGTCCAAGCTCCGACATGCGGTTGAGCGCATGGACGGCGACGTCCACCTCGGTCGCGCGCCGCTGGTCCGTGTGCGAGCGCAGCCCATCGCCGATCACCTGCTTGAACCGGCCGATCGCCGCCTCGGCTCGCGCCCTCGTCGTGTAGCCGGACGACTTTTGCCAGGCCATGCGGCCGTGCTCGGCGATCTGCCGCAGGTGGCGGTCGCGCTGCGTGGGCGCGGTCTCGGCCGTTTCGCTCGGCACCGCCGTGGCGCGGGGCGGGACGACGACCGCCGCTTCTGGATGGCGCTCGGCAACATCGGCGTAGACGCGGCCCTGGTCGTATCCACCGTCGCCGGTGAACGAGGCCACCACGCCCGTGACTTGGTCGAGCAAGGGGCCGACCTCGGCGCCGTCGTCGGCCTCCTTGGCCGTGAGCGACGCGGCGACGATCTGGCCGCTGCCGGCATCCAAGCCGATGTGCAGCTTCCGCCAGGATCGACGAACCCTGGTGCCGTGCTTTTCCAGCAGCCACTCGCCCGCGCCGCACAGGCGCAGGCCGGTGCTGTCCACCAGCAGGTGCAGGGGCTCGCCGTTCCGGCGCGGCTGCGGGCGCGGCACCGCCAGCGTCTTGGCCCGGCGGCTCAAGGTGGAGTGGTCCGGCACGCGCAGCTCCAACCCGAGCAGGCCGATGACGGAGCCGACCAGGCCCTCGGCCTGGCGCAGCGCCAGGCGGAACACCGCCCGCAGGGTGAGCGCCGTCAGGATCGCCAGCGGCGAGTAGCAGGGCTGCCCGCCTGGGGTGGTGCGCGGTTCCGCCCGCCAGCCCTCGATCGCTTCGTCCGTGAACCAGATCGTCAGGCTCCCGCGCTGGCGCAGGGCCGCGTCGTAGGCGGCCGAGTTGGCGACCCTGTGCTTCTGCCGAGGGACATGGTGGCGGCGGTCCTGGTTCAGCTTGAAGGGCAAGGTGGGTGTCCAAGGGCAGAGAAGGAGAAAGCAAGCTTCTTACGTCGGCCGCGCCTGCCGCGCCATCGTCGGGATCCCTGCAACACGCTGGCGAGCGTCGGCCTGGAAGGCGCGGGCCTGCCGCCCTTCCGTTTTGCGGAACATCGCACCGACCAGCCGGTCGAACAGGTCGATGGCCGCATCGGTCAGGCTCGCGGCAACGCCCAAGCTGGTGGCCACCAGCGTCGCGTGCCGCCGCTGCCGCTCGTAGCCCGCGACATGCTGGACCGTGGTGCGGCCGGCCTCGCGCGCGAGTTGCGCCAGGCGCGCCTGGTGGACGAGATGGCCGCGGCCGGGCGCGATGCCGATCCCGCGCACATGCTCCAGCCGCTCGATCAGGCCCAACATGGCGGCGGGCTTGGCGGCCTGCGGCATCTGCTGCAGCCAAGTCAGCCAGCTCTGGCCGGTGTCCTCGCGACGCTGCGTCAGCATGTCGAGGCGCTTGCGATGATCGGCGGACAGGCCGTTGGTCAGCCGGCGATGCGCCTCCCGGCGTGCC
>CAXSEX010000614.1:0-2500 GCA_964236415.1 uncultured Acetobacteraceae bacterium
ACCACGTGCTGCCGGCCTGGGACATCGCGGCCGGGCTGTACCTTTCCACCGGCCTGCTCGCGGCGGAGCGGGCACGCCGCCGGGACGGCCGCGGCCAGGACGTGGCCCTGGCGCTGTCGGACGTGATGCTCGCCTCAGTCGGCAACCTCGGCTACATCGCGGACGTGCAGGCCAACGGCGCGGTCCGGCCGCCGATGGGCAATGACCTGTACGGCGCGTTCGGGCGGGACTTTCCCACCGCCGACGGGCGCCGAGTCATGATCGTCGCCATCTCCAACCGGCAATGGCGCGCGATCGGCCAGGCGACCGGCCTTGCGGAGCGGCTGGCGATGGTCGGCCCGCTGATGGAGGTGGACCTCGACACCGAAACCGGGCGCTTCGGTGCCCGGCATGCCATCGCGGCCGTGCTGGAGCCGTGGTGCGCCGCGCGGAGCCTGGCCGAGATTTCTGCCGCCCTGGCCGGCAGCGGCGTTTTGTGGGGACCTTACCAGGACTTCGGCCAGCTCGTGCGGGAGGACCCGCGCTGCTCCCCCGCCAACCCGCTCTTCGCCGAGATCGACCAGCCCGGCATTGGCCGCGTCCTGGCGCCCGCCGTGCCGTTGGCGTTCAGCGCCGCCCCGCGGCTGCCGCCCGCGCCGGCACCCCGGCTGGGCGGCAACACGGACGAGGTGCTTGCGGAACTGCTCGGCCTGTCCTCCGCGGCGCTTGGCCGGCTGCACGACGCCGGCACCATCGCCAGCCCCCAACTTTAAGGAGACCCGGCATGTTGGACACCCCGGCGCACGGCGCCTTGATGCTGCAATGCGAAGCGGCCCTCGCTGCGGCGGAGCGGCTGCACGCTGCCACGCGCCGGGCGGTGGCGGCCCTCGTCGCCCCCGGGGGCAAACCGAGCGCCGCACTGCTGGAGCGCCACCAGTTCGCAGCCCATGGCCTGGCGTGGCAGGCAACCTACGTGGAGGCGCTGCGGCAGGCGATCAACTGGGCCCGGCGGCTGCGGGAAGCGTCGCAACTCGGCGACGTGGAGCAGGCCATGCTGCGGCTCGGTTTCGCGGAGTACGCCGGCCAGCTTGCCGGCGGCATCCCCATGAGCCAGACCGAGACGGCCCGCCCGCTTGAGATCGGCGCGTCGCCGGAGGATTTGGCCCGCTTCCTGGCCGAGCCTGCCCTCGCCGCGCTGGCCGGCCGTGCCGGGCTTGAGGAGGCCCGGCTGCTTGTGGCCCGCGCCGCGGAGCAAGCCCGGTTCGGCGCCTTCGCCCTCAGCGACGAGGTCCTGGAGGCCACGCGGGAGGAGTTCATCCGCTTCGCCACCGCCGAGGTCGCCCCCCATGCGCAGGAATGGCATCGGGAGGACCAGTTGATCCCCTTGCCGCTGATCGGGAAGCTCGCCGACATGGGCGTGTTCGGCCTGACGGTGCCGGAAGCGGACGGCGGCGTCGGCCTCGGCAAGATTGCCATGTGCCTGGTGTCCGAGGCCCTGAGCGGCGCCTACCTCGGCGTGGGTTCGCTTGGCACCCGCTCGGAGATCGCCGCCGAGCTGATCCGCGTCGGCGGCACGGCGGAGCAGCGGGCGCGCTGGCTGCCGCGCATCGCTTCGGGCGAAATCCTGCCGACCGCGGTGTTCACCGAGCCGAACACCGGCTCGGACCTCGGCAGCCTGCGCACCCGCGCCGAGCGGCACGGCGACGCCTACCGCATCTACGGCGCGAAGACCTGGATCACCCACGGGGCGCGCTCCGACCTGATGACGCTGCTGGTGCGCACCGACCCGGCGGAAAAGGGCTATCGCGGCCTTTCGATGCTGCTGGCCGAGAAGCCGCGCGGCACCGAGCAGGACCCGTTTCCCGCGCCGGGCATGAGCGGCGGGGAAATCCCGGTGCTCGGCTACCGCGGCATGAAAGAGTATGAAATCTCCTTCGACGGCTTCACCGTCCCGGCGGGGAACCTGTTGGGCGGCGTGGAGGGGCAGGGCTTCAAGCAGCTTATGGAGACGTTCGAGAGCGCCCGTATCCAGACCGCGGCGCGCGCGCTCGGGGTTGCGCAGAACGCGCTGGAGCTTGGACTGGCGTATGCGCGGGACCGGCAGCAATTCGGCAAGCCCATCCTGGACTTCCCGCGCGTGCACGCGAAGCTCGCCTGGATGGCCACGGAAACGATGCTGGCCCGGCAGCTCACCTACTTCGCCGCCCGGGAAAAGGACGCCGGGCAGCGTTGCGACATCGAGGCCGGGATGGCCAAGCTGCTCGCCGCGCGGGTCGCGTTCGCCAATGCGGACAGCGCCTTGCAGATCCATGGCGGCAATGGCTACGCGCTCGAGTACCCGATCAGCCGCGTGCTGTGCGACGCGCGCATCCTCTCGATCTTCGAGGGGGCGGCCGAGATCCAGGCCCAGGTGATCGCGCGGGGAGTATTGGAGCGGCACAACTGATGCAACGGTTCGCCTACGGCGACGCGGGCGTCCACAACGCCGTCCCGCACCGGGTGGTGTTCGGCGCGGGATCGG
>CAXSEX010000615.1:0-2493 GCA_964236415.1 uncultured Acetobacteraceae bacterium
TTTCCTCTCAGTTGACCCGGCGGAGGGTCCGGACGAGGCCGCGGCGGCGCACGTTCCGGAGGGGCACCGCCTGACCGGACCGGCGGCCAGCACCGGGGCGGTTGCCGAGGCGGCCGGCTTCCGCTTCCGCTTCGACCCGGCGCTGCGGCAGATCCTGCACCCGTCCGGCGTCGCGGTGGCGTCACCGTCCGGGCAGGTGTCCGGCTACGTGCTGGGCGTCGGCTATGATCCCCGGGCGCTGCGGGACGCGGTGCGCCTGGCCGCGGCGGGCGGGCAGGCGGCGGCCAACCCGGTGCTGCTGCTGTGCTTCCACTTCGACGCCGCCACCGGGCGCTATACCCTCGCGGTCGAGAAGCTGCTCCGCATCGCCGCCGCGCTGACGGCGCTGTCCATCGGCGGCACGCTCTGGCTGGCGCACCGCCCGCGGAGGCCGTCGTGAACGCCCTGTCGCTCCCCGCCGCGTCCGCCAACGCGCCGGAGGTGGACCTGCTGCTCTTCGCCCTGCTGGGCGGCACGGTCCTGGTGCTGGCCTTGGTGTTCGGCCTGATGCTGCTCTACGTCGCGCGCTGGCGCCACACCAACACGGAGGACCGCGGACGGCCCGAGGAGAAGACCTGGCGGTTCGAGATCGCCTGGACCGGCGCGACCCTTGTGCTGTTCTTCGGCCTGTTCCTGTGGGGCGCCAACCTGTATGTCCGCCAATCCCAGCCGCCGCCCAACGCGCTGCGCATCGCGGTGATCGGCAAGCAATGGATGTGGAAGGCCGAGCACCCCGGCGGGCAGCGGGAGATCAACGCCCTGCACGTGCCCGTAGGCCGCGCGGTGGAGCTGCTGATGACCAGCGAGGACGTGATCCACGACTTCGCCATCCCCGCTTTCCGCATCAAGCACGACGTGCTGCCGGGCCGCTACGAGAGCCTGTGGTTCACCGCGACCGAGCCGGGCGCCTACCACCTGTTCTGCACCCAGTTCTGCGGCATGGACCATTCCTCCATGGGCGGCGAGGTCGTCGTGCTGACGCAGCCGGACTATGAACGCTGGCTGGCCGACAACGCCGCCTCGGTGGGCCTGGTGGCGCAGGGGCGCGCGCTGTTCACCCGCTACGGCTGCAGCGGCTGCCACCAGGCGGAGGGGCGCGGCCAGGCCGAGGCCGCCGACCGCACGAAGGGCTACAGCAGCGTCCGCGCCCCGCCGCTCGACGGCGTGTACGGCCACCCGGTGCCGCTGAACGACGGCCGGGTCGTGGTGGCGGACGACAGGTATGTCCGCGACAGCATCCTGATGCCGGCGCAGGACATCGTGGCCGGCTACGACAACCGGATGCCGAGCTTCTCCGGCATCGTGCCGGAGTCTGACCTGTTCCGGCTGGTCGCCTACATCAAGTCGCTGAGCGGGAACGAGGGATCATGAGCGAATCCATCGAGGCCTTGCCCCGCAGCTACGTGACCGAGGACGGCTCGCTTAGTTCCTGGCTGCTGACCACCGACCACAAGCGGATCGCGCTGCTGTACTTCGCGTCGATCACCGCGTTCTTCTGCCTGGGCGGGTCGGCGGCGGCGCTGATGCGGCTGCACTTGATCTCCCCGGCGGGCGCCCTCGTCAGCCACGCCACCTACAACCGCCTGTTCACCATGCACGGCGTCGTCATGGTGTGGTTCTTCCTGGTGCCCGCGGTGCCGGTGACGCTCGGCAACTTCTTCGTGCCCCTGATGCTGGGGGCGCGCGACCTGGCATTTCCAAAACTCAACCTTCTGAGCTGGTACCTGTTCATGGCCGGCGGGCTGGTGGTGCTGTGGTCGCTGTTCTGGGGCGGGCTGGACACCGGCTGGACCTTTTACACGCCGCTCAGCAGCAACTACACCAGCGGCTATGTCGTGCTGGCGGTGGTCGGCATCTTCCTGTCAGGCTTCAGCTCCATCGCGACGGGCGTGAACTTCATCGTCACCATCCACCGGCTGCGCGCGCCGGGGCTGACCTGGTACCGGCTGCCGGTGTTCATCTGGTCGCTGTACTCCACCAGCATCATCTACGTTTTGGCCACGCCCGTGCTGGCCATCACCTTGATGCTGCTGGCGTTCGAGCGGCTGTTCGGCGTTGGCGTGTTCGACAGCACGCTGGGCGGCGACCCGCTGCTGTTCCAGCACATGTTCTGGTTCTACAGCCACCCGGCGGTTTACATCATGATCCTGCCGGGCTTTGGCGTGATCAGCGAGATCATCCCGGCGTTCAGCCGCAAGGCGCTGTTCGGCTACAGGTTCGTGGTCTGGTCCTCGGTGGCGATTGCGGTCATCAGCTTCTTCGTGTGGGGGCACCACATGTTCGTGGCGGGGCAGTCGCTGTACTCGGCCATCGTGTTCTCGCTGCTCAGCTACCTCGTCGCCGTGCCGTCCGCGATCAAGGTGTTCAACTGGCTGGGCACGCTGCACAAGGGCTGGATACGGTTCGACGCGCCGATGCTGTATGCGCTGGGCTTCATCGGCCTGTTCACCATCG
>CAXSEX010000616.1:0-2482 GCA_964236415.1 uncultured Acetobacteraceae bacterium
CAACCGCTGCGTGCGGGCGGCCGTGCCCACCCTGCGGTCCACGCCAGCGTCGGGCAGCGTGGCGCTGGTCAGGACCACATTGGCGACCATGCCGGGTCCGGCATCGGGTTTGGGGCTTTTCAGCCTGTTTTGAATCTCCCGGATCGCTTGGTCGTTCTCCATGAGGGTGCGCCCCAGGTCGGCGCCGACCGGGCCGGATGCACCGGCCTTGGTGGCCGGGAGCGGGGACGCCTGTTCCGGGGGGCCAAGGCATTGCAGGAACAGGGCGCCGCCGCCGACCGTCAGCATGGCAAGGCCCCAGAACCCGGCGAGCAGCCGCGCGCCGCCGAAGCGCCGGGCCGGCTGCTGCCATTCCTGAGGCACGTGCCGCAGCGGCTGGCCGTCCATGCGGCCCGCAGGTTGCCGGGGGGGAGGCACCGGCTGCGCCGAAAGCATGGCCTGCGCCGCCGTGACCCACGCATCGGCGCGGGGCAGCGGAGACGGAGGCTGCCGGCTGAATTCATGCTCAAGCAAGTAGCCGGCATCGGGCAATGCCCGAACTGGTATGCAGAAATAGAAGATGGGCGGGATGCAGCCGAACTCCGCGTGGAACGCCGCGGCCTCCAGTGCTCGTCTCAGGTGGTCCGGCGCGTGCGGGGTTGTCCGGCCCGGAACCACGTCCAGCAGCGCGATCCCGACCTGGGGGTGGAGCAGCGCGTAGGGCACGGGCGCCAGGGCGGTGTCGCCGGTGTCCAGCACGCAGCCTCGCAACGCGATCCAGCCCGGGCGCATGGTGGTGACCGCATGGCCCAGCGCGTCATCAGCGTGGCCGCTGGACAGCGGAGGCGAAGTCTCTGAGAACAGGGCGTTCATCCGACAGGCATCATCTGGAAAACAGTCCGAAAACCAGTCAAGTGAACTTTAGACGACTCCCATCCTGCCGGCGACCGAATTCTTGCCGACGTGCGGCCGTGCCGCCGCAAGAAGGCGTGGCCCGGGCTGTCGCCGCCTCCGTCAAACCCGACGCGGCTGCGGACCCGGCTGCTGGCTGCCGAACCTGACCCCTCCGGGCAGGGACGCCGAAAGGTTGACATCATGCCACTTGGGATGCCGCGGCGGCTGCAGGAACGCCTCGAACTTCAGGGACAGCGCCTTGGAAAAGCGCACCACGCCCGGGTAGTCGGTCGGGGTGAACTGCGACGGAAGGTAGGTCTGCAGCAGCGGCTCGGACAGCGGGACGGGGAGGAGGCGGATGCCCGGCGGCAGCGGGGTGGTGAACCGGGCCGGCTTGCCGGTCACCCGCACCATGGCGGCGATGTCGCCCCGCCGCAGCTTGACGGTCGCATCGAAGACGGGCTGGATCGCGATGCCGAGGCGGGAAAACAGCAAGGTGGACGTCATGGCGGTGCCGGAGCCGCGGTTGTCCATGCTGACCAGCTTCCCCGCGAGGTCGGAAAGCTGCTCGATGCTCGGCTGGGCGAAGACATGCACCTCTTCGTCATACAGCTTGGCCAAGTATTGCACCTGTTGCTGCACGCCCGGGAACGTCCGTTGCTCCGCAACCGCGGCGAGAACGTCGGACTGCACGATCGCGAGGTCCACGCCGCGCAGGTAAAGCAGGTCGGACAGGTTTGGTGCGAGCCTTTCCGAGGATCGGCAGGATGCGGAGGTCATCGACGCCATCGAGCACGGCGGCGATGTCCGCGGCGAAGCGGGTGTATGTCCCGTCCAGCCCCCCGGCGATGATCCCGACGGTGCCGGCATTCGCCTTGGCCGCCGCGCTGGCGCTTGCTTGCGCGCGTGCCAAGCCAGGCAGGGCGAGGGCGGCGGCGAAACCCGTCAAAGCGGCACGGCGGTTCATGGGACGTCTCCTTCTGGGTGTTCTATGGGAGGCGGGCGAGAAGGTCCGCCGTGGCAGAGTCGCCAAGCGCGCGTGCGCGCCCATACCAGGCCCGCGCCATGGCAGGATCGGCGAAGCTGCCATTGGCCCCGAGGGACGACAGGATGTTGGGGTCGAAGGTCTTTCCCAAGGCAAGCGGGGCGGCTGGCGACGCCTGGTGAACCGTTGCCGCCCGTTCGTAGAACGACCGGGCCTGGGCGATGTTGCCACTTGGAGATGGGCGCCATCCCCCCGCCGAGGACGAAGGCGAGGCAGCCGAGCGCCAAGCGTTGCCCAGACGCCGCCACGCCCGGCGCTTGCCGGGCTGAAGCGAGGTGGGGCTTGTCTTCGGTCTCCATGTCTTCTTCGATGTTGGCGCCGTCTGGAGATTGCAGGCCATTGGACCGCGCCTGCGCTGCCAGCCAGGCGCGTCGGGCGTGATTGTCCATCCGGAAGGCTGTCCGGGCAAGTCCCGGGCAAGCCCGTTCCGCGAAAGTAATGGCGGCCCGCCGCGGCCCGCGCGGGAACCCTACAGCAGCGAGCCGCCATGCCGGCGCAACAGCCGGTAGGTGTAGCGACGCGCAATGATGAACGCCTCGACGCACAATCAAGGGTAGTTGCCGG
>CAXSEX010000617.1:0-2471 GCA_964236415.1 uncultured Acetobacteraceae bacterium
ATCGACGAACGCAGCCAGTTGAGGATCCCCTGGGCCATGCTCGACGTGCTCGGCCCCGTGACGTCGGCTATCCGTCTGCATGACCCGTCCCTCCATACGCGGACACCCTGCGTAAGACACACACTGCACCTCCGTCATACACCAGAACCAACAGCGCACCAAGCGGATGCCGCGCTGGTCCATGGCTCGATCGAGAAAACACCATGGATGCGTTCGCAAGAGCGGCACGGAAGCTGAGGTGGAGGGAAGCAGCCCTCTGATTCCGAAGGAGCCGACAATCGTGAGCCGCACCCTGACTGCTCCACAGCGACGAGGACGAGGTCGTCTTCCATACCGTCGTCTTCCCCATGGCGCCGCACGCAATGCCTGACGAGATCGAGCGCCGCCTGAACGCCCTGGACCGGCTCCGGCAGGAACCCCGGGTGTTCTGGAACTGGCTCGACGATGCTCCACTGCGGCGCCCGCGGCCCAAGGACCAGAAGGCGCCGACATGGAACGTGACGATCGACGACGGCGCCGTGATGCTGGGCGCCATGGAGGTGAAGGACCGCATCGTCCAGCTCAGCGTCAGCACCGGCGCTCGTGCCGAACGAGGTGGCGCCTTGCTGAGATCAGCCCTGGGCGAGTTGGTTGCCCGGCCTCTGACGGGAGATCCAGACCGTCGAGCAGATGCGGGCCGCTCGGCCAGCGCGCGGCGACCAACCGGAAGCGCCGATCCCGATTGAACGCCAGGCCGAACTCGTCCACGATAGGCTCGACGGGTAATACCGGGTCCTGCTCGGCGGGCTTCTCTCCATGCTCGGCGACATCTCGCCCCGGGCCGCCGCCAGGACCGCCCGCGGCCGCAACGGAGCGTGTCAACGACTTTGATACAGCCGGGTTTGGAATTTAGGCTTGGTTGTGTGGCGTCGGTTGCGCGGCATTAGGCTGAGCAAGGCGGTCGGTCTTTTGGTGTGATCCTGGCGGGCAACGATCGGATGACCGGCATGCTGGGCTATTTGCGTTACGTGACGAGATGCGGGGGGGCGAGCTGGCAAGACGTGGCGTAAGAACGATGGCTGGTGACAAGCAAGAGGGCAGCCGGGAAAAGGCATGAGGCACTTCAACGGTTGCGTTGGTGCCAGGGACGGCATTCAGTCAGGGGGCGGCTGTTCGGCGCGGGCGGGTTGATCCAGGCAGCAGTTGGTTTGTCGGGCGGCATGGGCGGCTTGTTGACGAAGCGCTCCGGGTTGGCCCGGAACGCCTGGTCGAGGGTGTGCTGGCGGGCGGCGTGGACGGCATCGGCCTGGCCGTAATGCACTTGATCCGGGGTCATGAGGCCGATGCCGGCGTGGTGGTGGTCCTGGTTATACCAATCGAAGAACTGGCGGCAGAAGCTCCGGGCGTCCTCGATGCAGCCGAAGCGCTGGGGAAAGCGCGGCTGATACTTCAGCGTCTTGAAGTGGCTTTCGGAGAAGGGGTTGTCGTTGGACGTGTGCGGGCGGTTGTGCGAGCGCGTCACCCCGAGGTCGGCGAGCTGCAAGGCGGTGGCGCGGGCCTTCATCGGGCCGCCGCGGTCGGCGTGCAGCGTGAGCTGGCCGGGCGGCACGTTGTGCTTGGCGATCGCGTCGTCGAGCAGCGGCCGGAACAGCGCGGCGCTCTCCGCATCGGCCACGCACCAGCCGACCACCCTGCGGCTGAAGATGTCGAGGATCACGTAGAGGTAGAAGTAGCTCCACTTGGCAGGCCCCATCAGCTTGGTGATGTCCCAGGACCAGACCTGGTTCGGACGCTCGGCCAGGAGTTCGGGCTTCTGGTAGGCGGGATGGCGGAGCTGCTTGCGGCGTTCTCGGATCTCGCCGTTCTGGCCAAGCAGCCGATACATGGTGCGGATCGAGCAGTGGTAGATGCCCTCATCGAGCAGGCTGGCGTAGATCTCGGCCGGCGCCTGGTCGGCGAAGCGCGGGGCGTGCAGCAGGTCCAGCACTGCCTGCTGTTGCGCCACACTCAGCGCCCGTGCCGGCCGCGGTCGCGGGCGAAGGGCTACCGGCGGTGTGGCCAGGCGGGCGCGCCGGCGTTGCACGCTGGCGCGTGAGACCCCGAGCGCGGCACAGGCTGCCGCCACCAAGCCGCTGCCTGGCGCCAGGCCAGCGACCGCGTCGGTCAAGGCTCGCCGTCGTTGGGCGCCAGCGGGATGCCCAGCAGCTCCGCAACTTTTTTTTGGATGCCGATGATGGCCTCGGCACGCGCCAGTCGCAGCGTCAAACGCGCGTTGTCTTTTTGAAGAGCCGCCACTTCGGTGGTGAGCGGGTGGGGTTCGGCAGGCTTTGGGCCGCGCTTGGCCGGCGTCAGTGCGCCGAGGGCACCTGCGTCGCGTTGCCGGCGCCAGTCGGTCAGCGCCGAGGAGTAGAGGCCTTCGCGGCGCAGGATGGCGGCAATGCCGCCGGTGTCAGCCGCGCGGTCCGTGTCGGCGAGAATGCGCAGCTTGTCCT
>CAXSEX010000618.1:0-2460 GCA_964236415.1 uncultured Acetobacteraceae bacterium
GGCGACGTGGTCCACGTCACCGGCCTCTGGGACCACGCGCCGGCCGCGCTGGACCGGGTGGCGGCGGGGCTGCCCGGCGTGCCGCGGGCCGCCTCGGCGGAAGCGGTGATCGAGGGCGCGGAGTGCGTTTACGTCGCGACCCCGCCCGGCACGCACCTCCGCTACGCCCGTGCGGCGCTTGCGGCCGGGCGGGCGCTGTTCCTGGAAAAGCCGCTGGCGGTGGACCTCGCGGACGCCCGGGCGTTCGTCGCCGAGGCGGGCGCCGCCCGCGCGGCGGTCAACTTCCCCTTCGCGTCGTCGCCCGCGGTGGAGCGGCTGCAAGCGTGGCTGCGGGACAACGTCGCCGGCGCGCCACGCGGCTTCACGATTGATGTGGGCTTCGCCGCCTGGCCCCGGCCCTGGCAGCAGGGCGCGGCCGGCTGGCTGGACGGCCCGGCGGAGGGCGGCTTCACGCGGGAGGTCGTGTCGCATTTCCTGTTCCTGTCCCGCCGCCTGCTTGGGCCGCTATACCTGAAGTCGAGCGAGGTCGAGTGGGGCGCGGCGGAGGGCGGCGCGGCGCGGCTGGACGCGGGCGGCCTGCCGGGCCGGCTGAGCGGCAGCGTCGGCGGCACGCAGCAGGAGGAGCACAACGCTTGGACGATCCAGGGCGTCGCCAACTTCCGCCTGCGCGACTGGTCGATTGCCGAGCGGCAGCGGCCGGACAACACCTGGGCGCCTGATCCCGACGCCCTGCCCAACGAGCGCGCCCGCCCGCTGGCGCTGCGGCGGCAGCTTGAGCAGGTGGCCCGCATGGCCCGGGGAGAGCCGCACCACCTTGCAACCCTTGTCGAGGCGTTCGACGTGCAGCAGGTCGTGGAGGCCATCCTGGTCGGGCGTTCCATGACCGGCGTGGCAGAGGGAGGATGAACCAGCGTCCGCCGCGCATGCCCCCCGGCCTTGATCCCCGCTCCGCCGCCGTGCTGCGGGAGATCGTGGAGCAGTACGTGGCGACCGGCGAGCCGGTGGGCAGCCGCACCCTGTCGCGCCGGTTGCCGGTGGCGCTGTCGCCGGCGACGATCCGCAACGTGATGTCGGACCTGACGGAAGCCGGGCTGCTGTTCGCGCCGCACACCAGCGCCGGGCGGTTGCCGACGGAGCGCGGCTTGCGGCTGTTCGTGGACGGGCTGCTGCAGACCGGCAGCCTGCCGGAGGAGGAGCAGGAGGCCATTGGCCGCGCGCTGGAAGCGAGGGGGCGCAGCCTGGAGGACACGCTGGCGGAAACGAGCACCGTGCTGGCGGGCCTGGCGGGCGCGGCTGGGCTGGTGCTGGCGCCGAAGTCGGACGGCGCCGTGCGGCACATCGAGTTCGTGCCGCTCGGCACCGGGCGGGCGCTGGTGATCCTGGTGGCGGCGGACGGGCAAGTGGAGAACCGCGTCATCGAGATCCCGCCGGGCCTGCCGCCCTCCGCGTTGACGCAGGCGGGGAACTACCTGAATGCCCGGCTGTCAGGCCGCAGCCTGGCCGAGCTGCGCCGGGTCGTCGGCGCCGACATGGCAGAGGACCGGACGCAGCTTGACGCGCTGACCAGCAAGGTGGTGGAGGCCGGGCTTGCGACCTGGACCGGGGAAGGGAGGGGCGGCGCGCTGATCGTGCGCGGCCAGGCGCGCCTGCTGTCGGATGTCACCGGCATGGAAAGCCTGGCGGCCATCCAGACCTTGTTCGAGCGGCTGGAGCGCCAGGAAACAATGCTGCGCCTGCTGGAACTGGCGGAAGCGTCGGACGGCGTGCGCATCTTCATCGGCGCGGAAAGCGGCCTGTTCGGCGGCACCGGCGTGTCCATGGTGGTGGCGCCGGCGCGGAACGACGCCGACCGGATCGTGGGCGCCATCGGGGTGATCGGGCCGACGCGGATCAACTACGGCCGGATCATCCCCGTCGTCGATTACACGGCCCGGGTGATCGGCCGGCTGCTCGGGTAGCGGGACCGACGGCCGCCATCACTTCTTTTCCGATTGCCAGGGCGGGGCTGAACGAAAGGGCGGGTGCATCGTTGCAAGGCTGCGACCTTATTGTGGCGGTCCCCATCAATGCAAACACCCAACCGCATCTGCTTGTTGCTCGTGGAGGACGACGTGCTGGTCCGCACGACCGTCGCGATGATGCTCGAAGACGAGGGCTTCCACGTGGTCGAGGCGTCCACGGCGGGCGAGGCGCAGGGCCTGATCCGGGGCGGCCTCCAAGCGTCGGTGATGGTGACCGACGTTGACTTGGGCGCCGGGCCGAGCGGTCCGGAGCTGGCCGACTGGCTGCATGGCCAGCAGCCCGACCTGGCCATCATCTTCATCACGGGGCGCACCGCCTCCTTGGCCGGGCGGCGGCGCGACATCCGCGAGGCGATGCTGCCCAAGCCGTTCGAGGGCAGCGCGCTGTCCGATCTGGTTCGCAAGATGATCCCGTAATGACGATGCTGAAACCCCGACG
>CAXSEX010000619.1:0-451 GCA_964236415.1 uncultured Acetobacteraceae bacterium
GGCGGCGGTCGGGCTGTGGTTCCTGGTGAGCCATCGCGGGCTGCGGATGCGCTTGGAGGCCGGGCGGCTCCGCTTCGGAAGCGGAGCAGATTGATTCTTCGTAATGCAGTACTCCCTGCCCTGTCAGGCAAAGGCCGGCTTCCACGAATTTCGACGCAGCGCCCGCCGACCCTTCCCCCGGGTTTCAGCTTGCCAGGGGTTTCAGCTTGCCAGGACCGGCAGCAGCGAGAGCACCAGCAGCAGTGCCATCGTCCAATTGAACACCCGGACGCGGCTCGGATGGGACAGGAGGGGCCGCAGGACCGTGCCGCAGCCGGCCCAGACGCAGATGCTGGGAAGGTTGACCAGGCCGAGGCTGTAGCTCCCGCCTGTGGAGCCGCGCTGCAGCAGCACGCGGTCAGACCCGAAGTAGGGCGTCACGATGTCGGGAACACCGTTGCGGTCGAGGTCG
>CAXSEX010000619.1:461-2460 GCA_964236415.1 uncultured Acetobacteraceae bacterium
CCAGGCCGAGCAGCACGGCCAGCACCGCGACGTTCTGCCCGAACGCATCGCGCGGCGCGTAGGTGGTCACGGCGCCCACGACCATGATCCAAGCTTTCGGGTTGACCCATTGAAACGCGGCGGCTTGCCAGAACGTCATCGGCCGCCCACCCGCCTGGCGGCCCGCCATAGGCCCGGCCCGGGCAATGGTCCAGGCCAGCCAAAGCAAATAGGCCGCCCCGGCGTAGCGCAGCACGCCGTAGATCAGCGGCATGGCCTCAAAGACCTTCCCCAGGCCCAGGCCGACCAGGACGAGCATAGCGACGCAGCCCAGGCTGATGCCGGCGATGTGCGGCACGGTGCGGCGGAACCCATAGTTCACGCCGGACGCCAGCAACATCGCGTTGTTCGGCCCGGGCGTGATGGAACTGACGAAAGCGAAGCTGGCAAAGGCCAGCATCAGCCCGGCGCTCACGGCCGCCGCCTTGTTCCGGATTGCGTTACCGCGTCGGCGGACGTAGCGTTAGCATGTGTTCTCATGAAAACAGATAACAGCAGCGCCCGCATCACGCAACACCTGCGCCGCCTGGCGGAAGGGCAGCCCCCCGGCTCGCGCTTGCCCTCCGTCCGTGCGCTGATGGCGGAATTGCGCGTCAGCCCTGTCACCGTGCAGCAGGCGCTGGACGGCCTGGCGCGGGAGAGCGTGCTGGACGCCCGGCCCGGCCAAGGCACCTTTGTCGCGGACAGGCCCGGTGGCGGCGAGGTCTCGTCTGACCTGGGCTGGCAGAGCTTGGCGCTCGGGCCGGCCCGGGCCACGGCGGGCGGCTTGGGCAGCCTGTGCCTGGTGCCGTCCGACCAGGCCCGCGCGCTGAACGTCGGCTACCTGCCGGAGGAGTTGCAGCCGACGGCTTTGCTGGCGGCCGCCTCCGCCCGCGCGCTGCGGCGGCCCGGCGTGTGGGGGCGGATGCCGGCGGAGGGCTTGCCGGCGCTGCGCGCCTGGTTCGCCGCCGCGGTCCCGGGCGCCCACCCGCATGAGGTGACGATCTGCCCCGGCACCCAGGCTGCCAACGCCGCTGCCTTCCGTGCCCTGGCCGCTCCCGGCGACCCTGTGCTGGTCGAAAGCCCCACCTACGTCGGCGCTCTCGCGGCGGCGCAGGCGGCGGGGCTGCGGGTCGTGCCTGTCCCGACCGATGGCGACGGGGTTCGGCCGGACCGGCTCGCCGAAGCGTTCCACCGCACCGGCGCCCGCGTGTTCTATTGCCAGCCGAGCCATGCGAACCCGACCGGCGCGGTGCTGTCCGCGGACCGCCGGCTCCGCGTGCTCGCCACAGCGGCGGAGGCGGGCGCGTTCCTTATCGAGGACGATTGGGCGCGGGACTTCACCCTGGACGGCGCCCCGCCCCCGCCGCTCGCCCCGGAGGACCGGGACGGCCATGTCATCTACGTCCGGTCGTTGACCAAGTGCGCGGCGCCGGGCCTGCGCGTCGGCGCGATCTGCGCCCGCGGCGCGGCGCTGGAACGGCTGCGCGCGGCCCGGCTGGTGGACGACTTCTTCGTACCGGGCATCTTGCAGGAAACCGCCTTGCAGCTGGTGTCGGCGCCAAGCTGGCCGCGCCACCTGCGCGCGCTTTGCACGGCGTTGCGCACGCGGCGGGATGCCTTGGCCGCCGCCTTGCGCCGCCATCTCGGGCCGGATTGCCTGCCGGTCCTGCCCGCTGGCGGGTTGCATCTTTGGTGCGCGTTGCCGGACGGCGTGTCCGACATCGAAGTGGAGCAGCGCGCGGCGGCGCGCGGCATCCTCGTCAGCGCCGGGCACCATTGGCACCCCGCCGAACCCGCCGGCTCCTTCCTGCGCCTCAGCTTCGCCGCCGCGCAACCGGATTGGGTTGGGGACTGCATCGCTGAGTTGGCAAGCGTGATCCGCGCGACAGCTCCATAGCAGGGTTTGGAGTCGGTGAGCGGTCACTAAGTGGTGCATTGAGCCAGGGGGTGGTTCTGCTTGGGAGCATGGCGATGACCA
>CAXSEX010000620.1:0-2457 GCA_964236415.1 uncultured Acetobacteraceae bacterium
CCCGGTGCAGCAGGTCGTTGCCGGTGACGGGCCGGAGGTTCAGCTCGGAGGGCGCCTTGAGCAGCAGCTCGGCGGTGGCCGCGACACCCGGCGGAATGGCGCAGGCAACCCAGGCGCGCAGACGATAAAGGCCGGGCTGCAACTCGGCCCCCAGCACGAGCGAGGCGGTCGCTTCCGGCTTGCCAGGGTTGCTGACGAGGACGGAGCGGCCATCGAGGCTGCGGCCCTCCAGCCAGGCTTGCAGGTAACAGGTCGGGGCGAGGGGGCTGCCCTTGAACGCCGCGGTCAGGTCGGCACCGATCTGGTAGCGGCCGGCCTCCCTGGCGCGCAGCCAGCCTTGCAGCTCGACGCCGACGGGACCGGCGTAGCGCACGCCGCGAGTCCTGATGTCGCTGAACGGGATGGGGCCGCCCTCATAGACGAAGCCGCCCACGCTGTCAGGCGGCACCTCTGCCAAGCCGTTGGCATCCCGGGGCGCTGCATGGGCCACGGCGAGCGCACCCTGTTTATACGCCTCCCCAGGAGCCGCAAGCGGAGCGCCAGGCCCCGTGGGGGATGTTGCTGCCCCAATGGTTGCCGCCGCGCCCTGGCCGGTCCCGGAGGGCTGCGGTCGGGCCACGTCTATCCGGCGCAGCAGCTCATCCAGCTTGCCCTCGATCCGGTCAAGCTGACTCGGCGCAGGCGGCGATGAAGGCGGTGGGACCGCTGCTGGCCCTTGAGCGCGCGCAGCGAGGGGCAGGACCAGCAAGGAAGCTGACAGGAACAGGGCAGGGCGGGTCATGGGGCCTTTCCAGGCTTGAAGGTGCCGAAACGGTCGGCGCTGGGAGTCGGGGCGACTGTCACGTCCGATAGGGGGTGCCCCGGCGCGATCTTCGGCATGTCGGCCGGCGGCTGCGCCGCGGGTGGTGCCGTGCCAGGGCGTGGCACGATTTCCCGCAGAGTGGATGGGGTGTAGGTCAACGTTTGCGGCTCCAGCTCCGGCGCGTGCGGCCCGGCGACGCGCAGCAGGAACAGCGCCAAGGTGACGCCGGCAGCCACGGCCGCGCCCCGGAAGACGGGATCGTGCCGCCAGGCCGCGGGCAGGGCGTCGCCCATGCGGTGCAGTACTTCCTGGGCGGCAGCGCGGGCGGTCACGCCGTAGCATCCACGGCGGCTGCGGCGTCGATGTCGGCCGCCTGGACCGTCACCAGGTCATCGGAGGTGCGGCCGGCCAGGCGCATGACCCGGCCGGCTTGCGCCTCCCGGGTGCGCTCCCACAGGGTCCGCACGGCGCGTCCGTTGCCGAAGGTCTCTGCTCTGGCGCGCAGCATGGTGGCGCAGGCGTCGTCGAGCGACTCATGCGCCCCGGGGTCCAGGCGGAACCCAGCGGCGACGACAAGGCCGCGGTAGATCGCGGCCAACTCGGGCGCGGCGTAGTCCTCGAAGGCGATGGTGCGGGTGAAGCGCGAGCGCAGGCCGGGGTTGCTGTCCAGGAAGCGGCGCATCTCGCCGGTGTAGCCGGCCACGATGACGCACAACCGGCCGCGGTGGTCCTCCATCAGCTTGAGCAGGGTGTCCACGGCTTCGCGCCCGAAGTCGTTGCCGCCGCCGGGGGTGGCGCTGACGAGGCTGTACGCCTCGTCGATGAACAGCACGCCATCCAGCGCCAGGGCAACGGTGTCGCGGACCTGGATAGCGGTGTGCCCGACGTAGCCGGCGACGAGGGTGGAGCGGTCGGCCTCGACCAGGTGGCCGCGCTTGAGGTAGCCCAGGCCGTGCAGGACCTCGCCCATGAGGCGGGCGACGGTGGTCTTGCCGGTGCCGGGGTTGCCCAGGAACACGCAGTGCAGGGCGGGCGGCTCGCCCTTGTGGCCGAGCTTCGCCCGCTCCCGCTCCGCCGCCAGCACGTCGATGAGCTTCCTGACCTCCGCCTTGACCGAGGCGAGGCCGACCATGCCGTCCAGCTCGGCCAGGGCGCGGTCGAGGGAGCGGGCGGCGCGCGACACCGGCGCCAGGGCCGGGGCAGGGGAGGGGGTCGCGGGCTGGCCCTGTCCCGGGGACGAGGGCGGAGTCGCTGCCGGATTGCCCGGCCGGCTGGCGCCGGGCCGGAGGGTGCTGCTCGGGAATGTGCGCTGGCCTGGCATGGTGGCGGCGGTGCGCCAGAGCCGCCAGCCGGCAACGCTGGCGCTGAGCAGGAACAGAGTGCCGGCATAGGCGTTGAGCAGCGTCCAGCCGACCCAGGCGGCAACCAGCGTGACTCCCAGCCGGAACAGCGGGCCGCCCACGACTACTCCGCCGCGTCCCGGTTGGCCCCGCCGCCGCGGTGGAAGCGGTTGTCGCCGACCAGGCCGTCCCATTCGGGACGGCGGAAGTAGATGGCCCGTCCGCAGCGGAGCGGCGAGCTGCCGCGCATGACGACGAACGCTTCGTCGGCGCGGGTGTCCTGCATCAGCTCCTCCGGCTTGATGAGGGCGCGCT
>CAXSEX010000621.1:0-2456 GCA_964236415.1 uncultured Acetobacteraceae bacterium
CGTCGTCGCATTCCGGTTCTGCGCATACGCCTGGTCGTCCGAGCCGACCGCCGTTGGCCGCTCCTTGCCGTAGCTGACTGCGTTGATGCGCGCCGAGGACGTGCCGCGGGCCAACAGGTAGTCGCGGGCGGCATTGGCCCGGCGCTGGCCGAGCGCCAGGTTGTACTCCGTCGTGCCGCGCTCGTCGCAGTTGCCGGCCACCTGGACGCCCGACTGCGGGTAGCGGGCCAGCCAGCCCGCTTGCCGGTCAAGCGTGGACCGCGAGTCCCCGTCCAGCGAGGAGCTGTCGAGCGCGTAGAACACCCGGTCGCCGACGTTGGCGGCCAGATCCTGCTGGCTGCCCGGCGTGACGCCGGCCGTGCCGGACGTGGCGCCGGACCCGGTGGCGGCGCCGGAGGTCGCCGCCTTGTCCGCGCAGGCGCCCAGCAGGGCCACGGCCGCCAGGACGCCGATCATCTTGAACTTCATGGTGCTGCTCTCCTTTTGCATGAACTGGCCGGGCTTGATGGCGCCACGCCCTGATCGTTTCGATTTCAACGCGCGTTACGCTGCTGGCGGATGCGGGTCAAGCACGGTTGCGGCCCGGGACCGGAGCGCCTGCCCGGCTCAGGCCAGAAGCGGCGACCAGGCCGGGTCGGAGGCGTCGGTCGGGGTGTTGACCACACGCTCGTTGAAGCCGGTGATGTCGATGGACACCAGGCGGGAGGAGTAGCCGCCGCCGCTGCGGTCGCGCGCCGGGTTTTCCCGGTAGAACATCAGCACGCGGCCGTTGGGCGCGAATGTCGGCCCTTCCACGGAGAAGCTTTCCGACAGGATGCGCTCCCCCGATCCATCCGGGCGCATGACGCCGATGGCGAAGGTGCCGCCGGTCAGCCGGGTGAAGGCGATCAGGTCGCCGCGCGGCGACCACACCGGCGTGGCATAGCGCCCGCGCCCGAAGCTGATGCGCCGCACGCCGCCGCCGCTGGCGTCCATGATGTAAAGCTGCTGGTCGCCGCCGCGATCCGAGTTGAACACGATCTGCGTGCCGTCCGAACTGTAGCACGGGCTGGTGTCGATGGCGCCGCCGGCGGTCAGCCGCCGCTCCGGCCCGCCGCCCAGGCCGACCGCGACGATCTCCGACCCGCTGCCGCGGGCGACCGACATGATGATGGTGTTGCCGTCCGGGCTGAAGCGCGGCGCGAAGGTCATGCCCTCGTACTCGCCGAGCACCCGTTGCGTGTTGGTGCCGAGGTCGAAGGTGTACACCCGCGGCCGGTTGTTCTGGAACGACATGAACACGATCTGGTCGCGCGTCGGGTGGAAGCGAGGCGTGAGCGCGAGCCAGGTGCCGTCCGTCAAGAAGTGGTTGCCTTCCCCGTCCTGGTCCATGATCGCGAGCCGCTTCACCCGGCGGTCGCGCGGCCCGCTGCCGGCGATATAGGCGATCCGGGTGTCGAAGTAGCCCTTCTCGCCCAGCAGGCGCTCATAGATCACGTCGCTGATGATGTGGGCGATGCGGCGCCAGTTGGCGGAGGTGGTGGTGTAGGCGGTGCCCTGGATCTGCTGGCCCGGAAGCACGTCCCACAGCCGGAACTCGACCCGCACGTTGCTGCCGCCGCCCTCGGCGCGGCCGGTCACCAGGGCCTGCGCGCCGAGTGCCTTCCAGCTTTGGAAGTTGGGCGCGTCGGTGCCGTCGCTGGCCGGCGCCGCCGGGCTGATCGGGCGGAACAGGCCGGAGCGGCCCAGGTTGCTGGTGATCACGCCGGTCATCTCCGCGCCGAGCGGGATGCCGGCGAAGCTCGGGATGGCGATGGGGATCGGCGCCGCGCGGGCGCGGTCCACGGTGATCTCCGGCTGCTGGTTGCCCCCGCCGATGCCCTGGGCTTTGGGGCTGCGTGTCAAAAGCGGCGTGGCGGCAACGGCGGCGCCGGCCAGCAGGCGGCGGCGGGCCAGAAGAAGGCGGGTCGGGTTCATGCGGGCATCTCCCATGCGGGCGTCCGGTCAGGGCCGGAACGTGATTTCAAAGGTGTGGTTCTGCCCTTGCCTGATGATCCTGTCCGGCAACGGAAGCTGTGCGCAGTCCCGATTGCGCACAGCCCGTATGGCGGCCTCGGCAAAGGTGCGGGCCACGCCGCTGCTGGTGCGGGAGGCATCGTTGGCGGCAACGTCCGCCCAGCGGACCATGCCGGTTGGATCGGTTGTCACCACAAGGCGTACTGATCGCCCTTTGTATTTTTCCGTGATGGTGTCGTCGAGCCTCCAGCATTCCCGCAGGTGGCTGGCAATCTTCGCTCTGTCTCCCGCATCAAGGTCGGCGTTCTCGACGCCGGTTGTGCTGCTGCCGCCCGCTGCACCGCCGCGCGGCGGCGACGGGGCGTGCGGCGGCTCCTTGCTGGCCAGTTGGGCACGCAGCCGCTCCACCGCGTTGTTCACGGCTGACGTGCTATCGGGCGCGGCGTTGCGTGCGGGATTGG
>CAXSEX010000622.1:0-2447 GCA_964236415.1 uncultured Acetobacteraceae bacterium
TCGCGGTTCAATTGCGCGAGGCCGTCCGCCAGCTTCTCCGCCGCTGCCGCATCGGAGTCGCCCGGCGCCGCGAAGCCGATGCGCCGGGCCGCCTCGGCATAGCGGGGCTGCGCCGCTTCCAGCCCGAACCGCGTGACCGCCGGCAGCAGCATGGCGTTGGACAGGCCGTGCGGCACATGGAACGCGGCACCAATCGGGCGGGACATGCCGTGCACCAGCGCGACCGAGCTGTTGGTGAAGGCGATCCCGGCCTGCATGGCGCCCAGCATCATCGCCTCCCGCGCCGGGGCGTTGCCCGGCTCGGCGTAGGCGGTCCGCAGGTTGGCGCCGATCAGCGCCATCGCCGCCAGCGCCTGCGTGTCCGAATACGGGTTGGCCCGGCGGGACACGTAGGCTTCCAGCGCGTGGGTCAGGCTGTCCACGCCGGTGTCGGCGGTGATGCGCTTCGGCACGGTGAAGGTCAGCTCGTAATCCACCACCGCCGCCAGCGGCAGCGCGCCGAGGCCTGCGATCAGCATCTTCTCGCCGCGCTCGGTGTCGGTGATGACGGTGAACCGCGTCGCCTCGCTGCCGGTGCCGGCCGTGGTCGGGATGGCAACCACCGGCAGCCCGGCCGCGTCCGCCTGCACCGGCACCTTGAAGTCCCGCATGTGCGACCCGGCGCCGCCCGCCCGGCCATGCGCCAGGATGGACATCGCCTTGGCCGTGTCGATGGGCGACCCGCCGCCGAAGCCGATCAGGCAGTCATACAGCCCGGCCTGCAGCAGCGCCGCCCCGGCGTCGATCACGGTGTCCGTCGGCTCCGGCACGGTGTCGCTGAACACCGCGGCGGCAAGCCCGGCCGCTTCCAGCGGGTCCAGGCAGCGGCGCACCAGGCCGGAGCGGACCATGTAGGGATCAGTGACGACCAACGGGCGCGACAGGCCGAACTTGGCCAGCACGCTTGCCACCTCGCGGACAGCGCCGCCGCCCACCAGCATCAGCCGGGGCGAGACGACGGCGGCGCTCATCCTGCCGCCTGTTGCGCGGCCCGGCGGTCGGCGTAAAGCGCGAGGCGGCGCGCCGCCGCCGGGGTGGCAGCCTGCACCGCCTCCATCGCCGCCATGGGGGGCAGATCCTCCGCAAGGTGGCAGGCTGACAGGTGGCCGGGTTCGATGTCGTGCAAGTCTGGGGCGTGCAAGGCGGGGTCCTCGGTGCGGCAGCGGTCGATGGCGAACGGGCAGCGGGTGTGGAAGCGGCAACCCGGCGGGACATTGGCCGGGCTGGGCATGTCGCCGCCCGGGTCGCCTCCCGCGACGGACCGCGCCAGCTTGCGGTGCGGGTCGGGGCGGGGAATGGCCGACAGCAGGACGCGCGTGTAGGGATGCCGCGGGTTGGCGAACACGGCGTCCTTCGGCCCGATCTCGACGATGCGGCCCAGGTACATCACCGCCACCCGGTCCGCCACGTGCTTCACCACCGCCAGGTCGTGCGCGATGAACAGGTAGGACAGCCCCAGCCGGGCTTGCAGGTCTTTGAGCAGGTTCACCACCTGCGCCTGGATCGACACGTCGAGCGCGCTGACCGGCTCGTCGCAGACCACCAGGGCCGGCTCGACCGCGAGCGCCCGGGCGATGCCGATCCGCTGCCGCTGCCCGCCGGAGAACTCATGCGGGTAGCGCCCGGCGTGATACGGCGCCAGGCCCACGAGGCCGAGCAGCTCGGCCACCCGCGCCCGCCGCGCCGCGCCGTCGCCGATGCCGTGCACGATCAGCGGCTCCTCCAGGATTTCGGCCACCGTCATGCGCGGGTTGAGCGAGGCGAAGGGGTCCTGGAACACGATCTGCATCCGGCGGCGCAGCTTGCGCATGGCGTCGCCGCGCAGCCCGGTGATGTCAGTGCCCTCGAACCGGACCGTGCCCGCGGTGGGGTCGATCAGCCGTAGCGCCAGCCGGGCTGTCGTGCTCTTGCCGCAGCCGCTTTCCCCCACCAGCGCCAGCGTCTCGCCACGGAACAGCTCGAAAGAAAGGCCGTCCACCGCGCGCACGGTGCCGACCTGGCGCGACAGCACCAAACCTCGGCGGATGGGGTAATGCTTGGCAAGGCCCGCCACCTGCATCAGCGCATCCGTCACGCCGCCAGGTCCTCGACCGGCGCCCGGATGCAGGCGGCCTGATGGTCGGCGCCCAAGCCCCGCAGCGGCGGATCGACCCGGGTGCAGGCGGGGGCGGCGAACACGCAGCGCGGGTGGAACCGGCAGCCCTCCGGCAAGGCGAACGGCGCCGGGACCGACCCTTCGATGGCCAGCAGGCGCGACCGCGTTTCCTCGATCCGGGGAATGCTGCCCAGCAGGCCCAGCGTGTAGGGGTGCTGCGGGTCATCGAAGATGGCCGTGCCGCTGGCCCGCTCCACGACGCGGCCGGCGTACATCACCGCGACCTCGTCGGCCATCTGCGCCACCACGCCGA
>CAXSEX010000623.1:0-1147 GCA_964236415.1 uncultured Acetobacteraceae bacterium
TCCCCGAAAAGGAGCCTTAACCAAACCGAAAGCCTGAATGTCAACGCCGCCTAGTGCCTGTCCGTTCCCGCCGGCGCTGCTCCGATGTCCGGCGACAAGTATTGCATAGACAAGAATGCGACCACGTTCCTGGCGCGGCACTCGGGGAACGACCTCGAATTCAACCTGAGTTCATGGTCGTCACGCGGCCACTTTTTCGACACGGGAGGCGTGGCCCATCCCGATGCCGGGGGAGAGTGGTGCCGTTAGAACAGGAAACCGGCATCGTGGGTTAGGACCGGCCGTGCCCTACCGCGGCTGACCCGGACGTGAGCACGGGCTGCGTTGTGCCGTCTGCCGCAGGCCCGGCGGCAGGGCGGCCGTCGCGTCGCCCGCCGCAAGCCGGGCACGTCCGGCCGCCGACCACTGGGCGGGCCGCACGCTCGGGTCGGCAAGGCTGCCGCTGATCCGCACCGGAACGTCGAGCGCGAAGGCGCCGGTGGACTTGGCCTCGCTGCCGATTGTCATGTCGATTCGGCGACGATAAAGGTCGAAGGTCCCGCTGCCGGCGACCGTGCCCTCCGCCGCCCGGACCCGCAGCGGCTCCACGGTCCCGACGCCGCCCCGCATCGTCAGCACGCCCAGGAGGCACGACACCGGGGTCATGCCGCGCGCCCGGCGGAACAGCAGGCGCACGTCGGTCGAGGCCATCTCGATGACTTCGCGGGCGATGCTGCCGCGGCCGGCCATCTCGATCACGGCGGACACGTCGGCGGCGCGCACCGCCGCGTTCAGCGTCGCCCCGTCCGCCTGCGCCGCCCCTTGTATTTCCAGCCGGCCCAGCAGCGGCACCGGCCCGCTGCCCAGCAAGCGGCGCAGTTCCTGCACGTCGGCGTTGTTCACCGAAAGATTGAGCGACACGCGCCCGCCCCGGCCCGCCGCCTCCACCGCGCCGGACGCCTCGGCCCGCGCGCCGGCATAGGTCATCGCGAGGCTCGACACGGCAAGGCGCCCGGGCGTCAGCGCCGCGTCCAGGCGCGCGTCTGTGGCCGTGAGGCCGCCATACCCAACCTGCCGCGCGGCCAGGCGGGCGTTGAGCAGGGTGCCGGGCGCACGGTCGATGGCGAGCGGCATGTCCGCATCGGGCCGGCTGCCGCCGCGGCCCACC
>CAXSEX010000623.1:1157-2438 GCA_964236415.1 uncultured Acetobacteraceae bacterium
GGCATCCACGGAAACATCGTCCGGCTGCCCGGACCCGCCCTCCTTCAAGCGCAGCGTCGCGGCGCTGATTGCGCTGTTGTCCAGCGCCCCGGCGGCTTCCTTCAGCAGCCAAAGGTCCCCCTCGTGCTCAAACGGGCCGGATAGCCTGAGCGATGCGTCCACATCGCTGCTGGTGCCCGCGATGGCGAGCAACGGCCCGGGCGTCGGCGCCGAAAGCGACAGCACGCCCCGCGCGCCGTCCACGTTGAGCGGCGCCGTCATCGTGCCCTTGAAGTCGAGCGTGGTGTCGCCCGAAACGAGGTGCAGCGCCGTGCCGTATGGCACGGAGGCATCGCGCAGCACGGTGACAGGCTGCAACCCGGCCTGCAGCCGGATGGGCACGCCGTTGTAGGCGCCGTCCACCGCCAGATGCACCGGCTGCCCGGCGGAGGCCGTGCGGATCGTGGCGTCATCCAGCTTCGTCACCAGCGCGGTGCCGCCGGAGGTGCGGAAAACAACCTCGCTGCGGCGCACCCGTGCATCCAGCAGCGCCGGGAACCAGCTCCGGTCGGGCGGGCCGGGATGCGGCTCCTGGGGGCCGAGGCGCCAATTCTTGGTGTGGTCCGCCAGCCGCTCCAGCAGCACCGACAGCCCGTCGATGCGGAGCGTCCGCACGACCGCTGGGCCGCGCAGCAGGGACAGGGCATCGACCTCCGCCGTCAGCCCGTCGAGCGTCGCGAGGGCAGGTCCGGTGCCGCCCGGCACGTTGTCGATCCGCACGTCCCGGAGATCCACCGCCACCCAGCGCCCCGGCGCCACATGCAGCGCACCGACCGCCACCCCCCGGCCGAGCGCGGCGCTGGCCCGGCGCGCCGCCCAGGGTCCCAGGTCAAGCCGCCCGACGAGGAAAAGCGCCGCCACGCCGGCCGCCGCCAGCAGCGCGACCAAACCGAGGGCAATGGCCGCAAGCCTTCTCATCCTGCCCCCAGCGTCCCATGGACCCGCCCGGCCGGGAAGCTAAATGCCGAGATACGCCTTCCGCACCCCGGCGTCCGCGGCGATGTCCCGGGCCGGCCCTTCCAGCACGATGCGCCCGGTTTGCAGCACGTAGGCGCGGTCGGCCAGGGCCAGCGCCTCCGCCCGGCGCTGCTCCACCAGGAGAATGGTGGTGCCGAGGCCGCGGATGCGGCCCACCGCCGCCAGGATGTCGTCCACAAGCTTGGGCGCGATGCCCTGGCTCGGCTCGTCGAGCATCAGGAGGCGCGGCTGGGTCATCAGCGCGCGGCCGATGGCCAGCATCTG
>CAXSEX010000624.1:0-2437 GCA_964236415.1 uncultured Acetobacteraceae bacterium
CCAACTACATCAGGAACTCAGGATATGTCTCCATCTGATCCGAACATGCTCTAATACCGGCAGCCCCTTGGGCTGACCGGTATGCGCGCGGGGTTGGTGGGGGCGCCGAAACGCGCGGCGTTTGCGGCTGAGGCCGCGCGCCAAAAACGACTCTAATACCGGTCGCCCAATAGAGCGGCTGGTATAAGTAGGGCCACTCTGAGCTTCGCCGCCCTCCTCTCCGAGAAATTGCCTTTGGCAATGCGTCGCCAGGGCAGCCCCGCCAGCACCGCCTCAGCCCGGCGCCAGGGTCAGCGATACCAGCGCCTGACAAAACCCTCCAAGGAAGCGCCCAGGTGGCGCTTAGCCAAGACGCAAAACGCCAGCGGTCGAGTATGGGCCAAGTGCAGAAGCCCGCCCGCCGCCACCTGCCTGCTCGCCCCCTGCAAGCATACGGGATCGGGCAGCAGCTAGGCGCGCTTGATCGCCTCGTGGTGTCGGATCACCTCGCGCACGACGAAGGCGAGATACTTCTCGGCGAATTCCGGATCCAGCTTGGCGGTGGCGGCGAGGGCGCGCAGGCGGGCCACCTGACGTTCCTCGCGGGGCGGGTCGGCCGCCGGCAGGTTGTGTTCGGCCTTCATGACGCCGACGCGCTGGGTGCAGCGGAACCGCTCGGCGAGCATGTGGATGATCGCGGCATCGATGTTGTCGATGCTGTCGCGCAGGGCCAGAAGCTCGGGAGGCAGGGATGGCAGGTCGTCGGGCATGGCGTGGTCTCCAGGGCAAGGCAGGGATCGCAAGGCGGGGGCGGCAAATCAAGTGGTCAGGGGGCGGCCAGGCCGGGAATGTCGTTCAACTCGAAAGACCGCCGTTTGGATTCCCCGTCAGGCCCAGCCCGCCCTCAGCTGTCAGCGGAACGGCCTCCCGCCAGCCTCGCCATGGCGGGCGGCGTCCTATCCGCCCGGCGAGGCGAACCCGCCGCTCTGCCGCGCCCAAAGCCGGGCGTAGGCGCCGCCCCGGTCCAGCAGCGCGCGATGCGTGCCCTGCTCGACGATCCGCCCCGCGTCCAGCACCACGAGCCGGTCCATGCGCGCCACCGTGGACAGGCGGTGGGCGATGGCGATGCAGGTCCGACCCCGCGTCAGCGCGTCGAGCTGCTCCTGGATCGCCGCCTCCACCTCGCTGTCGAGCGCGCTTGTCGCCTCGTCCAGCACCAGGATGGGCGCGTCTTTCAGCAGCACGCGGGCGATGGCGATCCGCTGGCGCTGGCCGCCGGACAGCTTGACCCCGCGCTCCCCCACCTGCGCGTCGTAGCCGCGCCGCCCCTGCCAGTCCTCCAGGCCCAGGATGAACCCGTGCGCCTGCGCCTGGCGCGCAACCGCCTCGATCTCGGCTTTCGCCGCCTCGGGACGGCCGTAGGCGAGGTTGTCGCGGATGCTGCGGTGGAGCAGCGCCGTGTCCTGCGTGACGCACCGCAATGCGGGCGCGCAGGCTCTCCTGCGTGACGCCCGCGATGTCCTGGCCGTCGATCAGGATGCGTCCGGCTTCCGGCGTGAAGAAGCCGAGCAGCAGGTTGACCAGCGTGCTTTTGCCTGCCCCCGACGGGCCGACCAGGCCGACCCGCTCGCCCGGCCGGATCAGGAGGTCCACCCCGTGCAGCACCCCGCGCTCGGTGCCGTAGCCGAAGCGCACGCCCTCGAAGCGGACCGCGCCTGCCGTCACGCGCAGGGGCACGGCGCCGGGCGCGTCCGGCTGCCGCCGGGGCACGGCGAGCGAGCGCATCTCGTCCTGCACGGCGCCGAGGTTCTCGAAGATGTTGAACACCGTGCGCGCGACCCAGCCGGCGCCGTTGGCGCACTGGAAGGCGAGCGGCAGCGCGGTCGCGACCGCGGCCACGCCGATGCTCCCCTGCGCCCAGAGCCACACCGCCAACGCCCCCGTGCCGCCCAGCAGCAGGGCGTTCATGGTGGCCAGCGTGCCGCTCATGCCCGTGACGCCACGCGCCAGCAGGCGGTTGGCGGCCGTGTGCGCGTCTACGGCGTCGCGCACGAAGGCGTCCTCGTCCTGCGCGCGGGCGAACAACTTGACGGTGAGGATGTTCGTGTAGCTGTCCACGATGCGCCCGGTGAGCAGCGAGTGCGCCTCGGACACCGCGCGGGAGCGTTCCGCGAGCCGGGGCACGAAGCGGCGCAGCACGAGGCCATAAGCGACGAACCAGGCCAGCACGGGCAGCGCCAGCCGCCAGTCCTGGCGCGCGAGCACGGCGATGGCGGCCGTGCCGAACACCAGCAGGTACCAGGCCGCGTCGGCGGCCGACAGGACCACGGTTTGCACGGCGGGTCCGGCCTGCACCACACGGTTGGCGATGCGCCCGGCGAAGTCGTCTTGGAAGAAGGACCAGCTTTGGCGCACGACGTGCCAATGGCTGCGCCAGCGCACCAGGTTGATCAGGCTG
>CAXSEX010000625.1:0-2435 GCA_964236415.1 uncultured Acetobacteraceae bacterium
TGCCGGATAGCGGCGTGGCGCCCGGAGCCGCTGCGTCAAACGCGCTGCCCTGGACGCAACTCGGGCGTCCCGGCCCGCAGCGGCCGCGTCAATGACCCGCTGCCGTGGCCCGCGGCTTGGCGCTTGGCAGCCCGGCGTTGGCTTGCCGCCACGGGCTGCTTTCCGGGCTGAGCAGCAACGCCACGCACCCGGTCCACCCCGTCTGGTGCGACGCGCCGAGGCCGCGCCCGGTGTCGCTGTGGAAATACTCGTGGAACAGCAGGTTGTCGCAAAAATGCGGGTCCGCCTGCGATAGCTCGTCATCCCCGTGCATCGGCCGCTTGCCGTCCGCCCCCTTCAGGAACAGCGCGGCAAGCCGACGGTTCAGCATGTCCGCAACCTCCTCCAGCGAGCAGTAGCCGCCGCTGCCCGTCGGGCATTCCACCCGGAAATCCTCGCCGTAGTAGCGGTGGAACTCGCGCAGGCTGTCGATCAGCAGGACGTTGATCGGCATCCACACCGGCCCCCGCCAGTTGGAGTTGCCGCCGAACGCGGCCGTCGATCCCTCGCCAGGCTCGTAGCCGATGCTGAACCGCGCGCCGCCGTGCTCCAGCACGTAAGGGTGCTCCTCGTGCACCTTGGACAGCGCCCGCACGCCATACGGCGACAGGAACTCCGCCTCGTCCAGCATGCGCCGCAGCAGCCGCTTGACCCGGTGGCCGCGCAACAGCGAAAGCAGGTGCCGCTCGCCCTCCCCCTCCTCGGTCCAGCGCGAGATCAGCGACGCAAGGTCCGGGCGGTTCAGCAGCATGAACTGCATCCGCTCGCGGAACTCGGGCAGCTCGTTGATCGCCCGCCGGCCGATCACCTCCACGGCGAACAGCGGGATCAATCCCACGACCGAGCGCACCCGCAGCGGGATCACCGACCCGTCCGGCAGCCGCAGCACGTCGTAGTAGAACTGGTCCTGCTCGTCCCACAGGCCGATGCCGCCGGCATGGGTCATGGCCTCGGCGATGTAAAGGAAGTGCTCGAAGAACTTGGTGGCGAGCGGCTCGTAGGCGCGGTCCTCGATGGCAAGCTCCAGCGCGATGCGCAGCAGGTTGAGGGTGAACATCGCCATCCACGCGGTGCCGTCCGACTGGTCGATGGTGCCGCCGGTCGGCAGCGGGTGCGACCGGTCGAAGATGGCGATGTTGTCAAGGCCCAGGAAGCCGCCGGCGAAGATGTTGCGCCCCGTCACGTCCTTGCGGTTGACCCACCAGGTGAAGTTCAGCAGCAGCTTGTGGAAGCAGCTCCGCAGGAAAAGGCGGTCGGGCACGCCGGTCAGCACGCGGTCCATCTGGAACACCCGCAGCACCGCCCAGGCGTGCACCGGGGGGTTCACGTCGCCGAACGCCCATTCATAGGCCGGAAGCTGGCCGTTCGGGTGCATGTAGCGCTCGCGGGTCAGCAGCAGGAGCTGGGACTTGGCGAACACAGGGTCGATCAGCGCAAAGGTGACGCAATGGAACGCCAGGTCCCAGGCCGCATACCACGGGTACTCCCAGCTGTCCGGCATCGAGATGATGTCGAAGTTGTCGAGGTGGCGCCAATCGGCGTTGCGGCCCTCCTTGCGGCCGGGCGGCGGGGCGGGCTGCGCCGCGTCGCCGTCCAGCCAGCGGCGCACGTCCAGCATGTAGAACTGCTTGGACCACAGCATGCCCGCCAGCGCCTGGCGCTGCACCAGCCGGGCGTCCGGGTCCGGCATGCCGCGCTGCACGGCGGCGTAGAAGGCGTCGCAATCCGTGCGCCGGCTGCCCATCACCATGTCGAACCAGGCAAAGGCGTCGTCGCTCGCTTCGGGGGCCGCCTCGGGGCGCAGGCGCAGGCGCACCGTGGCGGAGCCGCCGGGCGCGATCTGCAGCCGCAGGTGGGCGGCGCACTTGGTGCCGCGGCGCAACGGGCTTACGGCGTCATACGCCCCGTCCACCACGTGGTCGTTGATGCCGTCCTTGAACGGTCCCGCCTGCTGCGCGCCATACAGGCGGTTGACGTTGGTTTCGTTCTCGCAGAACAGCCAGGCGGCGTCGCCGTCCACCTCGCAAACGCGGGTGCGCGCCAGCGCCGGGTGGCTGGCGAGCACGCGCCGGCCCTCGCCCTGCCCCGCATCCAGCCGGATCTGCGGACGCGGCGCGCCCGGCTCCCACGACCAGGTGTTGCGCGCCCACAGCTGCGGCAGCACGTGCAGGGGCGCCGCATCCGGCCCGCGGTTGGTGGCCGTGACCAACATCAGGATGTCGTCGGGGGACGCCTTGGCGTATTCGACGACGATGTCGAAGTAGCGGTTCTCCGCGAAGGCGCCGGTATCGACCAGCTCGAACTCCCGGTCGGCAGCGCCCCGCGCGCGGTTCTCCGCGATCAGCCGCTCGTAGGGGAAGGCGGCCTGCGGGTACTTGTAGAGCATCCGCATGTAG
>CAXSEX010000626.1:0-2434 GCA_964236415.1 uncultured Acetobacteraceae bacterium
TCGCCTGCATGATCGGCGGCAACGTCGGCATGAACTCGGGCGGCGCGCACTGCCTGAAGTACGGGGTGACGGCGAACAACCTGCTGGGCCTGCGCATCGTGACGATGCAGGGCGAAGTCCTCGACATCGGCGGCCAGCACCTGGACGCGGCCGGCTACGACTGGCTCGGCCTCCTAACCGGCAGCGAGGGGATGCTCGCCATGGTCACGGAGGTGACCGTCCGCATCCTGCGCGCCCCGGAAGGCCAGCGCGCCATGCTGGTGGCGTTCGACGCGAACGAGACCGCCGGGCGCGCGGTGGACGCGATCATCGGCTCCGGCATCATCCCGGTGGCGCTGGAGTTCATGGACCGCCCGGCCATCCACGCCTGCGAAGCGTTCGCCCACGCCGGCTACCCGCTGGACGCGGAGGCCATGCTGATCATCGAGGTCGAGGGCAGCACCGCGGAGCAGGACGACCTGCTGGGCCGCATCGCCGCCCTGTGCGAGCCGTTCCACCCCTTGAGCCTGCGAGTCAGCCAGTCCGTCGAGGAAAGCGTCGCCATCTGGAAGGGCCGCAAGGGGGCGTTCGGCGCGGTGGGGCGGATCAGCCCGGACTACCTGTGCATGGACGGCACCATCCCCACGGGGCAACTGCCCTTCGTGCTGCGCCGCATCGGCGAGATGAGCGACGCCTACGGCCTCAAGGTCGCCAACATCTTCCACGCGGGCGACGGCAACCTGCACCCGCTCATCATGTTCGACGCCAACCGGCCCGGCAGCTTCGAGGACGCGGAGAAGTTCGGCGCGGACATCCTCAGGCTCTGCGTCGAGGTCGGCGGCTGCCTCACCGGGGAGCACGGGGTGGGCGTCGAGAAGCGCGACCTGATGCCCGTGCAGTTCACCGAAACCGAGCTGAACCAGCAGCGGCGCATCAAGTCGGCCTTCGACCCGGACTGGCTGCTGAACCCCAGCAAGGTGTTCCCGCTGCTCGATCCGCCCCAAGCGGCCCCCCTGCCCGCCGCTGCCTGAGCATCGTAGCATGGGCATCGGGGCATGAGCGCAGCCTTGGCGCCGGCGCATGAGGGCGGGATCGTGGAAGCGGTCCTCGCCGCCCTCGCCGCCAACGAGCCGCTGCTGGTCCGGGGGCGCGGCACCAAGGCGGGGATGCTGCGCCCGGTGCAGGCGGCGCGTGGCCTGTCCACGCGCAACCTGACCGAAATTCCCCTGTACGCGCCGCAGGAGCTGATCATCTCCGCCGGCGCCGGCGTCACGGTCCCTGATCTGGAGGCCAAGCTCGCGGAGGGCGGCCAGGGCCTGATCGCCGAGCCGCCCGACCTGTCAGCCTTGCTGGGCACGGAGGCGGGCGTGCAGACCCTGGGCGGCGTGGTCGCCGCCAACCTGTCGGGGCCGCGCCGGGTCGCCTGGGGCGCGATGCGCGACCACGTGATGGGCGTGCGCGCGGTGAACGGCGCGGGCGAGGTGATCCGCTCCGGCGGGCGCGTCTTGAAGAACGTCACCGGGCTGGACCTGTGCAAGCTGCTGACCGGCAGCCACGGCACGCTCGCGGTCATCACGGAGGTGACGCTCAAGGTGCTGCCGCGGGCGGAGCTGACGGGATCGCTGTTGCTGCCGGGCCTGGACGCGGTGCGGGGCGTGGCGGCGCTGTCCGCGGCGCTGGGTTCGCCCTTCGGCGTGTCGGGCGCGGCCTGGCTGCCGGCGGATGCGGCGGAGCGGGTTCCGGCGCTTGCCGGGCGCGGCGCGGTCGCGCTGGTGCGGATCGAGGACTTTGCCAAGAGCGTCGAGTACCGCCTCGGCCGGCTGGCCGAGGGGCTTAAGCCCTTCGGCACCGCGGCGCTGCTGGACGACGAGGCGAGCCGCGCCGCTTGGCGCGCGGTCCGCGACGCCGTGCCGCTGCGGGCCGAACCCGGCGACGCCGTGTGGCGCCTCTCCGTCCGCCCGTCGAGCGGCCCGGCGGCGCTCGCGGCCCTGGAGTCCGCCGGCGCCCGCGGCTTCCTGGATTGGGGCGGCGGCCTGGCCTGGATCGCCGGTCCCCCCGTCTTGCACGAGCGCGTCACCGCGGCGGCGCTGGCCGGGCGCGGCACCTGGACCCTGTTGCGCGCGCCGGAGCCGATGCGCGCCGCCGTGGACGTGGTGCCGCCGGAAGCGCCGGCGCTCGCCCGCATCACCCGCCGGGTCAAGGCTGCCATGGACCCCGCCGGCATCCTCAATCCCGGCCGGCTCTACGCCGGCGTGTAGGCCCGCCGGCGTTGCCGGCATACAGGAGCGTCGGCGTTGCCGGCGTATAAAAGCGTCGGCGTTGCCGGCATATAGGAGTGCCATGCAGACCAATTTCACCGCCGGGCAGCTCGCCGACCCCGACACCGCGTCCAGCAACCAGGTCCTGCGCACCTGCGTGCACTGCGGCTTCTGCACCGCAACCTGCCCGACCTTCG
>CAXSEX010000627.1:0-2408 GCA_964236415.1 uncultured Acetobacteraceae bacterium
CAGCAGCGTCGCGGGCGTCGCCACCCGGCTCATGTCTCCACCGCCCGGCCCTTCAACGGGAACATGCCGCGCGGACGGCGCTGGATGAACAGGATCAGCAGCACCAGCACCACGATCTTGCCCAGCACTGCGCCGGCCACCGGCTCCAGGAACTTGTTGACCACGCCCAGCGTCAGCGCCCCCAGCGCCGTGCCCCACAGGTTGCCGACGCCGCCGAACACCACGACCATGAAGCTGTCGATGATGTAGCCCTGGCCGAGGTTGGGGCTCACGTTGTCGATCTGGCTGAGCGCCACCCCCGCCATGCCGGCGACGCCGGAGCCGAGGCCGAAGGTCAGCGCGTCGATGCCGCCGGTGCGGATGCCCATGGCCGCGGCCATGCGCCGGTTCTGCGTCACCGCCCGCATCCGCAGGCCCAGCGGCGTGAAGCGCAGCACCGCCATCAGCCCGAGCAGCACGGCCAGCGCGAACACGATGATCGCCACCCGGTTGTAGGTCAGCGTCACTTGCCCGACCCGCCCGGCGCCGCTCATCCAGGCGGGCGTGCCGACCTCCCGGTTCGAGGGGCCGAAGATCGACCGCACCGCTTGCTGCAAGACGAGCGAGAGGCCGAAGGTCGCGAGCAGCGTTTCCAGCGGCCGGCCATACAGGAAGCGGATCAGGCCTCGCTCGATCAGCACGCCCAGGCCGCCCGACACCAGGAACGCCAACGGCACCGCGATGAACAGGCTGGCGCCGAACAGGCCGGGGGCATAGGCGCGGATGGCCTCCTGCACCACGAACGTCACGTAGGCGCCGATCATCACCATCTCGCCGTGCGCCATGTTGATGACGCCCATGACCCCGAAGGTGATGGCCAGCCCGGCCGCCGCCAGCAGCAGCACGGAGCCGAGGCTGAGGCCGTAGAACGCCCCCTGCGCCAGGCCCCAAAGCTGCAAGGCCCGGTCGATGCCGGCCACCGCCTCGGCCGCCGCGGTGGCCACGGCGGGGGAGGGGGCGGGCAAGGAGGCCAGCACCCCGCGGGCCTCCAGGTCGCCGCGGGCGCGCAAGGTCGCGACCGCGGCGAGCTTGTCCGCATCCGCCGCGTCGGGGCTGGCCAGCACGGCGGCGGCGCGGGCCTGCTGCATGACGCCGCGCACGCCGGCGTCGCGCTCCCCGGCCAGCGCGCGGTCGAGCGCCGGGAGCGCGGCGGCGTCGCGGGACTTGAACACCGCCTGCGCAGCCTCGGCGCGGACGCTGGGGTCGGGAGCGAACAGGCGCAAACCCCCCATGGCGGCGTCCACCGCCCGGCGCACGGCGTTGTTGACCCGGATTGGGCGGGCGTTGGCGGCTTCCGCCGGGGCACCGGTTTCGGCGGACACGGTGGCGCCGCCGGGTTCGCGGATGAACAGCGCGCCGCCGGGCTGGACCAGGAGGCGCCCGGCCTGCAGCGCGTCGAGCACCGGGCCGGCACGCGGGTCGCCGGACACCGCCAGCGCCTCCACCCCGCGCCGGATGTCTTCAAACGACTGGCTGCCAAGCGGTGCCAGCAAGGACAGTTGCGCCCAGGCCGGCCCGCTCAACAGAAGGACGACGAGGAGTAGCCGCCCCAACAGCATCAGCTTCCGCTGCCGCCGCACTTGCCGGTCTTCACGTTGAAGTTGCCGCACGACATCGGCGGGCGCCAATCGGCGATCAGGTCGCGCGAGCCTTCCAGGTAGGGCGACCATTCCTGCGCCACGATGAGGCCCGGCGTGGTGGACACGACGTTGAACTGCCCGTTGTCCTGGATCTCGCCGATCAGCACCGGCTTGGTGATGTGGTGGTTCGGCATCATCGCCGACAGCCCGCCCGTCAGGTTCGGCACCGCCACGCCGATCATGGCGTCGATCACCTTGGCCGTGTCGAACGTCCCGGCCTTTTCCACCGCCTTCACCCACATGGCGAAGCCGATGACGTGCGCTTCCATCGGGTCGTTCGTCACCCGCTTGGGATTTTTCGTGTATGCTTGCCAGCGCGCGATGAAAGCTTTGTTCTCCGGGGTGTCGACACTTTCAAAGTAGTTCCAGGCGGCAAGGTGCCCGAGCAGCGGCTTGGTGTCGATGCCGGCCAGCTCTTCCTCGCCGACGCTGAACGCCACCACCGGGATGTCGGTCGCCTTGATGCCCTGGTTGCCCAGTTCCTTGTAGAACGGCACGTTGGCGTCGCCGTTGATGGTCGAGACGACGGCGGTCTTCTTGCCGGCGCTGCCGAACTTCTTGATTGAGGCGACGATGTTCTGCCAGTCCGAATGGCCGAACGGCGTGTAGTTGATCATTATGTCCTCATCCTTGACGCCCTTGGACTTGAGGTAGGCCTCGAGGATCTTGTTGGTGGTGCGCGGGTAGACGTAGTCGGTGCCGGCCAGGACCCAACGCTGCACCTTCTCC
>CAXSEX010000628.1:0-2397 GCA_964236415.1 uncultured Acetobacteraceae bacterium
CCAGCAGCACGTTCTCGGCGACCGACAGCTCCGGCACGGTGGAGAGTTCCTGGTGCACCATGTCGATGCCGGCGTCCCGGGCGTCGCGGGCGTTGCGGAAGCGGACCGGGCGGCCGTCCAGCCGCATCTCGCCCTCGTACTCCGCGTGGACGCCGGCGATGATCTTCATCAGCGTGCTCTTGCCCGCGCCGTTCTCGCCGACGAGGCCGTGCACCTCCCCGGCGCGCAGGGTGAAATCCACGCCGCTGAGCGCGGCCACGCCGGCAAACCGCTTGGCGATGCCGGACAGCTCCAGCAGGGGTTCGCCGGCCAAGGGCGCGCTCAGATCAGGAAATGCCTTTCCATCCACGCCATGCCGGGCGCGTTCGCCTTGGTGACGACCGGGCCATCGGTGATGACAGACTTGGGGATGCCGGCCTCCCCGGTCTTCTCGCCCATCACGGCCGCCGCGACGCCGGCCACGATCGCCCCGCCGTGGATGCGGCAGGACGGGTTGCGCACGGTGGCCAGCATCCGCCCATCCGCGACCGCGGCCAGGGCGGGCGGCATGGCGTCGCAGCCGCCGATCTTGATGTCGGTCCGCCCCCGCGATTTCATGACGTTGTAGGCGGCGAGTGCCATGTCGTCGTTGTGGAAGTAGGCCGCGCTGATCTTGGGATACTTGGTGAGGTGGGTGTCCCAGATGCGCGCCACCTTGGTCACGTCCCAGTCGCCCGGCGTCGTGTCGAGCACCTCGACCTTGGGAAACCGCTTCATCACCGTCTCGAACCCGCGGGCGCGGCCCTGCGCCCCGGTGTGGCCCAAGGCGCCTTGCGTCATGATGACCGTGCCCTCGCCCCCGATGGCCTCCATCAGCGCCTGGGTGACGGAGGCGCCCATGAACTCGTTGTCGGGCGCCAGGAAGGAATGGACGTCCACCTGATCGAGCGGCGCGATCAGCGTGTCCATGTCGATCACCGGCACGCCCGCGTCGATCATCTTGCGCACCGGGGCGGCGAGCGTCCCGATGCCGAATGCCTGGATGGCGACGAAGTCCCACTTCTGCGATGCCATGTTGTCGATGGCGCCGCGCTGCCGGGTCGCGTTCAGCTCGCCGTCGAACCAGGTCACATCGACGTTGAACAGCTTGCCCCAGTATTCGGCCGCGGCCTTGCCCTGCGCGCACCAGGTCGCCTGCAACCCGGCGTTGGAGAATGCCGCCTTCAACGGCTTCTCCGACCGGCCCATCTCGGCGGCGAGCGCCGGCCCCATCCCGCCCAGCATGGACGCGCCGGCCCCGGTGGCCATGGCCGCGAGCAGCAGGGCGCGTCGGTTGGCCGGCGGTATGGCGTGGTCGTCCATGGCGTTCTCCCCAAATGCCCGGGCGGTCGTGCTGCCGCCGCGTATGCCGACTGAGCTTGCCCCGCCTCGGCAGGGACATGCAATGAACAATTCGGGCCAAGCGGCGCCGGGTCAGGCCCGGGCCACCACGCCCAGCTTGGCCCGGCGCGCAAGCTGCTGGTCCGCCAGCGCGCCGAGCAGGATCACCCCGCCCATCACCGCGAAGTTCAGCGACGACGGGATGCCCAGGATGTTGACCAGGTTCTGCAGGATCTGCAGCAGCACGGTCCCGAGCACGATGCCCAGGATGCTGCCCTCTCCCCCGCGCAGCGAGCAGCCGCCCAGCACCGCGGCGGCGATGGCGTACAGCTCGTAGAAGCTGCCGAACGCCGAGGGGGACACCGAGTTGGTGTAGAACACCAGCAGCACCGTGGACAACCCGGCCAGCCCGCCGCTGACGATGTAGGCCCCCGCCACCACCAGCCCGGTGCGGATGCCGGAATAGCGCGCCGCCTCCTCGTTCCGCCCCACGGCGAACAGGTAGCGCCCGAACACCGAGCGGTGCAGCACCACCGCCATGATGGCCGACACGGCCACCAGGATGAGGAACGGGTTCGGCACCCCGAAGCTGCGCCCCGAGGCGAGCCAGGTCAGGCTGTCCAGCCCCTCCGCGTAGCCGAAGCCGATGGTCGCGTCGCCGGTGTAGTAGCGCGCCGCGCCGCGATAGATCAGCAGGCCACAAAGGGTCACGACGAATGGCTGCAATTTGGCGCGCGTGACCAGCACGCCGTGCACCGCCCCGATCAGCAGCCCGCCCGCCAGCACCAACAGCAGCGCCAGCGGCCAGGCCACGTCGTGGTTCGCCAGCAGGTCGATGAACACGACGCCCAGCAGCGCGAACACCGAGCCGACCGAGAGGTCGATGCCGCCGGTGATGATGACCAGGCCCTGCCCGATGCTGAACACCCCGAACAGCCCGATCAGGTTCGCCATGTTCAGCAGGTTCACCGCCGACAGGAAGCGCGGGTTGAGCGCCGTCGTGATCGCGCCGATCACCAGCACCAGCACCAGCAGGCC
>CAXSEX010000629.1:0-2394 GCA_964236415.1 uncultured Acetobacteraceae bacterium
CGTCGCCTTTCGGGATGCGGTAATCATCAGCCGGTCTGGCATAACGCTCCACCCAGGCCGGATCGGCTTGGGCACGAAGCCATTCAGGAGCCGCAGCCGCAAGTGTCAGGCGACATGCAAAACCCATCCGGTGGCGACACCAGGAACCCAGCCACCCTGCGTAGCAGGGGAGAGATGGAATGCATGACGAGGTAGGTGTTTCTCCGTCCGCAATGAACGGGCGGAGACAGGTGATGAGGCACCCGGATGAGGTCGCAGCGATGCTGCGCCTGCACGGGCTGGGCTGGGGCACGCGGCGGATCGCGGCGGAGTTGGGCTGCGACCGCGAGACCGTGCAGCGCTATGTGACCACGGGCGGCTGGGCGGCTTACCGGGGGCCGCGGCGGCCGGGCGTGCTGGCCGGGCACGAGGTCTGGATTGCCGAGCGGTTCCGCCGTCACCGCGGCAACGCGGACGTGGTGCGTCAGGAGCTGGCGGGCGAACTGGGCGTCCGCGTGAGCCTGCGCACGGTGGAGCGCGCGGTGGCGCATCTGCGGCGCGAGCTTGCGGCGGAGGCGCTGGCGACCGTGCGGTTTGAGACGCCGCCCGGGCGGCAGTTGCAGATCGACTTCGGCGAGGTCAGGGCCTTCATCGAGGGCGAGGAGCGGGGCAAGCTGCATCTGTTCGTCGCGACCCTCGGCTACTCGCGCCGGGTGTATGTGCGGGCGTTCCGCCACGAGCGCCAGTCGGCCTGGCTCGACGGCATCGAGGGCGCCTTCCGCCACTTCGGCGGCGTGCCGGCGGAGCTGCTGATGGACAACGCCAAGGCATTGGTGACGCAGCACGACGCGGCGACGCGCGAGGTGGTGTTCAACGACCGCCTGCACAGCTTTGCCCGGTATTGGGGCGTGCGGCCCGTGGCCTGTGCGCCCTTTCGTGCGCGGACCAAAGGCAAGGACGAGCGCGGCGTCGGCTACGTCAAAGGCAATGCCATCGCGGGCCGGAGCTTTGCCGGCTGGTCGGCGCTGGAGGCGCACCTGGCCTGGTGGATGCGCGAGGTGGCCGACATGCGGGTGCACGGCACCACGGGCGAGGTGCCGGCCGAGCGGTTTGCGCGCGAGGAGCGGCAGGCCCTGCGTCCGTTGGATGGCCGTCCCGCATTCCGGCAGATGCGCGAGCTGACCCGGCGCGTGCAGAACGATGCCTGCGTGGACGTGGACACCAACCACTACAGCGTGCCCTGGACGCTGATCGGCGCCTCGGTCAGCGTCGTCGTCAGCAACGGCGCGGTGCGTGTGCACTACGCGGGCGCCGAGGTCGCCTGCCATCACCAGCGCCGCGGCCGCCGCGAGCGTGCCGTTGATCGCGCCCACCTGCACGGCGTTCTGGCCCGAGGTCCGGACGCACCAGGCCAGCCCGGCCATGCGCCGGCGATGCCGGATGCGGCGCTGCCCGGCAACGATCTGCTCCGGCCCTTGGCCGAGTATGAGCAGGTTGCGGGAGGCGGGTGGTGAGCGGCGGGATCGCCGCCGTCCTGCCGGAGATGCTGGGGCGGCTGAAGCTGAACGCAATCCGCGACCGGCTGGACGGGTTGCTGGACGAGGCGGCACGTCGGGATCTCACCCTGCCCGAAACGCTGGTGCTGCTGTGCGGGGCGGAGGTGGCGCACCGCGAGGAGCGACGCATCCAGATGGGACTGGGCATCGCCAAGTTCCCCTATGTGCGCACCCTGGAAGGCTTCGACTTCTCGGCCCAGCCCTCGCTCGATCCCAAGCAGGTGCGCGACTTGGCCGCCTGCCGCTGGGTGGCCAACGGCGACACGCTGCTGATCCAAGGCCCACCCGGCGTGGGCAAATCCCATTTGGCCGTCGCCCTCGGACGTGAAGCGGTGAGCCAAGGCTACTCGGTGCTGTTCACCACGGCGACGGCGCTGGTGACCACGCTGGTGAAGGGGCAAGCGGAAGGACGGCTGGAGCAGAAGCTCGCACAGCTCAGCAAGCCGAAGCTGCTGATCGTGGACGAGTTCGGCTACCTGCCCCTTGAACCGCAAGCCGCGCACTTGCTGTTCACCTTGGTTGGCCATCGATACGAACGCGGCAGCATGCTGGTGACCAGCAACCGCAGCGTGAGCGAGTGGGGAAAAGTCCTGAACGATCCCGTGGTCGCAACCGCGATCCTGGACAGGCTTTTGCACCACAGCCACGTGCTGACCATACGCGGCGACAGCTACCGGCTGCGCGAGAAGCGCCGTTCGGGGCTGCTCAAGTCCACAACCATACCGGCGCAGGCCGGGGCATCAGCGTGACAGGGGCGGCTGGGTTTTCAATGTCGCCAACGGCTGGGTTCCTGATGTCGCTTGATAATCGTCACCGCTCTTGATGATCGCGTGCACGACGCGGGCCATCTTGGCGGTGA
>CAXSEX010000630.1:0-2394 GCA_964236415.1 uncultured Acetobacteraceae bacterium
CGCCTTCGAAAGTTTCACGCTTCGGCGTCCTCGCCGCGACTGATGCGAATTCCGGGTGATGGGTTCTACGGACCGGAGTAGCCGGCCACCATGGCTTGGGAACGAGGCCATGGCTCACGCATGAGATCGCATCGACAGAGCAATTCAGTACTGAGATCATGCCCAGGTTGTTGGAAAACTCTCGCCGTCCCTCTCAGGCAAACGCATTCGGGTTGGACAGCTATCAGTGACATCAACCCAGGGTTGCTCATGCGTTGACCCTGCTAAGGCGCCCGTGTGCCAGCCAAGCGCAGGAGGGGCGCCAGTCAACCCGCGTCGGACAGCCCCAACTCGGCTATCACCTCCGCCAGCCGTCCGGGATCGGAGCAGGCCAGCAGCGCACCGGAGAAGCCGTCCTGATCCCCGGTCAACAGCAGGGTCCGCGGCATAAGGCCCTCCGGCGCGTCCCCCGCACTGATTTCCGCCACATCGGGCCGCCGGCGCAAAGCGTCGAGGGCAGGGGCCAGGTCGGCCGCCGTGCCGAACAGGAATCGGTGGGCCGGCCACTCGGTGCCATCGTGCCGCCGCCCCGCCGCCGCTGGGAGCGACAAGGCCGCCAGTTCCTCCCGGCTGGTCAGGCCGCGGAACAGCGCCAGCGCCGCCGCACGCGCCGGGGCAGGCCAGGCGAGGGTGTCGGCGGAGGCCTCGATCTCGACGGGGGACGCGGCGGACAGGATGGGCATGGCTCGTTCTCCGAAATGCTGCGGTCTTAGCGGCCGGCGGCGATGACGGTTCCGGGCGGTGGTACGGCCTTTGCCCGCAAGCGGACGGCAATGGCCGCTTCTCTTTCTCCGGCCTTCACGCCCACAGCCCGTAGCGCATGCAGAGGCGGGGCAGCTGCGGCCCGGCACGATGGCCGCCGGGTTGCCCAGGGGTGGGCCACGAGGCCGCACTCGGTCTTCTCGTCATGCCCGGCCAAATGGCGCCGCCGTCCGAGCCGGGATGCTTGTTCGGCGGCCCACCCTGCCCTACCTGAGATGGCATGAGCACCGAATCGACCATGCCCCCCGAGGAAGATCCCGCGTTGCAGGATGACGCCCGGGCCCACGCCGCACCATCCGGCGCCGAGCCGGAGCCGCCGAGCCACGAAGCTGAAATCGCCAAGCTGACGGCCGAGCGCGACGACATGCGCGACCGCTGGATACGCGCGGAGGCCGAGATGGCCAACGTGCGCGCCCGCGCCAAGCGCGACGTGGACGACACGCGCCAGTATGCCGTGCAGAAGTTCGCCGCCGACGTGGTGGAAGCGGCCGAGAACCTGCGCCGCGGCCTGTCCAACCTGCCGGCACCGACGGCAGAAGAGCCTGCGATCGTCACGAAGCTGCGCGACGGTTTGGAGGGAGTGGAGCGCAGTTTCGTCGCCATCCTGGAGCGCAACGGCATCCAGGGCATCGACCCCACCGGCCAGCCGTTCGACGCCAACCTGCATCAAGCCATGGCCGAGCAGCCCTCGGAGGAGCACACCCCGGGCACGGTGCTCCAAGCGTGGACCACGGCGTGGACGCTGAACGGACGCCTGCTCCGCCCGGCGATGGTCGTGGTCGCCAAGGCCGCGCCCGCCGGGTCCGCGTCGGGCACCGAGGCCGCGTAGGCGGCACGACGGTTGTGCGCCGCCGGGCCTTGTCCGGCAGGCTTTCGCTGAATACATCCGCATTGTTACAACCGTAGGGTGGCGCCTGGTGCTTCGGGCCATGCGCCGCTGCTGAGAAAGGAATACGAATGAGCAAGGTCATCGGCATCGACCTCGGGACCACTAACTCCTGCGTCGCGATCATGGAAGGCAGCACGGGGGCGGATGTCCGCGTGATCGAGAACAGCGAGGGCGCGCGCACCACGCCGAGCATGGTCGCGTTCAGCGACAGCGGCGAGCGGCTGGTCGGCCAGAGCGCCAAGCGTCAGGCCGTCACCAACCCGACCAACACCCTGTATGCCGTGAAGCGCCTGATTGGCCGCCGGTTCGAGGACCCGCTGGTGGAGAAGGACAAGGGCATGGTCCCTTATTCCATCGTCCGCGGCGACAACGGCGACGCCTGGGTCGGGGCACGCAACGAGAAGTACTCGCCAAGCCAGGTCAGTGCCTTCGTACTCGGCAAGATGAAGGAGACCGCCGAGTCCTACCTCGGCGAGAAGGTGACGCAGGCCGTCATCACCGTGCCCGCGTACTTCAACGACGCGCAGCGCCAGGCGACCAAGGACGCCGGCCGCATCGCCGGGCTGGAAGTGCTGCGCATCATCAACGAGCCGACGGCGGCGGCGCTCGCCTACGGCATGGACAAAAAGCAGGGCGGCACCATCGCGGTGTACGACCTGGGCGGCGGCACGTTCGACGTGTCGGTGCTGGAGATCGGCGACGGC
>CAXSEX010000631.1:0-2393 GCA_964236415.1 uncultured Acetobacteraceae bacterium
CTGGCGGCGGCGATCAAGGCGCGCTGGGTATGCGAGCAGGGGCACCTGTAGCGCGGCGATCAGGATGGTTGCGGGGCGTCAATCTGGATGGTGATGGCCGGGGCTGACCTGAGGCGGGCGTAGCCCGCCGCAGGTCAGCCCCGGCCAGGTCGGTCCTTCGGGGCCTGCCTGCGGCGGCGTGAGGTTTGTGCCGGAGTGATGCGGTTCTCTTCCCAGGGGATCGCCTCGTGCCCGGCACGCACATCACCGACCAGCAAGCGAGATTGTACATGCACCATCGCAGGGCCCACACGCGCCAGCTCGCCGCAGCCCGGGCAGGCATCGGCGCCAGCACCGGCGCCCGGCTCGATGCCGATCCCCGGCTTCCGTCGCAGAGCAAGGCTCCTCGTGGCCGACGTCGGCCGGATCCGCTGGCGGCAGTGTGGGACACCGAGATCGTCCCGCTGCTGCAGTCCACGCCCGGCCTGCGCCCCGTGGCCGTGTTCGAGGAGATGCTGCGCCGCCACTCCGATCTCGCACCCGGGGTGCGCCGCACCCTGGAGCGCCGTGTCGGACACTGGCAGGCGCTGCACGGTCCGGAGCGCGAGGTGATCTTCCGCCAGGACCATCCACCGGGACAGCAGGGGCTCTCCGATTTCACCGACGCCACCGACCTGGCGGTGAGCATCGCCGCGCAGCCGCTCGCGCATCGGCTCTACCATTTCCGCATGGCCTTCTCCGGCTGGGAGCATGCCGAGGTCGTGCTGGGCGGCGAGAGCTTCACTGCGCTGGCCACCGGACTGCAGAACGCCCTGTGGTTCCTGGGCGGGGCGCCCCGTGAGCATCGCAGCGACAGCCTGTCGGCGGCGTTCCGCAATCTCGAGCCCGAGGCGGCAGCGGACCAGACAAGGCGCTACGAGGCGCTGTGCGCCCACTACGCCATGGAGCCGACCCGCAACAACCGCGGCATCGCCCACGAGAACGGCTCGATCGAGGCTCCGCACGGCCATCTCAGGACGGCCCTGCAGCAGGCGCTGCTGCTGCGTGGCACCGGCGACTTCGACGATCTTGCGGGCTACCGCAGGTTCGTGGACGAGGTCGTCGGCCGCGCCAACGCCCGGCGCGCCCGCTTGGTCGAGGCCGAGCGCGCCACCCTGCAGGCCCTGCCCGCGCGGCGCACCACCGACCACGACGAGGCACTGGTCACCGTCACTCGCAGCGGCGGGTTCCTGCTGCGGCGCGTATTCTACACGGTGCCGTCCCGCCTGATCGGCCACCGGCTGCGCGTCCGACTCTACGACGACCGGCTGGAATGCCTGCTGGGCAGCACCCTGGTGGCGACGCTGACGCGCGGGCGGCCGTTCCAGGGCCGTGGCGCGCCCAACCGCACCCTGCATGTCGTGGACTACCGCCACGTCATCCATGCCCTCCGCCGCAAGCCCGCGGCGCTGCTCAACCTGGTCTACCGTGACCAGCTGTTCCCCCGTGACGCATACCGCCGCACCTGGGACAGGCTCGTGGCCACCCAGACGCCGCGCCAGGCGTGCCGGATCATGGTCGGCCTGCTGGCGCTCGCCCACGAGCGGGCGTGCGAGGCCGATCTGGCGTGCGAACTGGATCTGCTGGCCGAGCGCGGCGACGTGCCGGATCTCGTCACCTTGGAAAACCGGTTCGGTCCCGCCCACGGCGGCATCCCCGAGATCACCGTCACGTTGCCCTCGCCCGCCCTGTATGACGCGCTGCTGGCGTCAGACCACGCTGCGGCGGCGCAGCCATGAGCCGCCTCGAGGTGGACACCGCCCGGCTGCCGCTGCTGCTGAGCGAGCTGCGCCTGCCCGCCATCGGCCGCCTGTGGCCGGAGCTGGCCGAGCGGTCCGACCGCGAGGGCTGGCCTGCCGCACGGTTCCTCTCCGCCCTGGCCGAGATCGAGATCGCCGAGCGGGCAAGGCGGCGCATCGAGCGGCACCTGGCCGAGGCCCGCCTGCCGCCGGACAAGACGATGGACAACTTCGACTTCGCCCACGTGCCCATGCTGAGCCGCGCCCGTGTGGCGGCACTCGCCTCCGGCGATGCCTGGCTGGAGAAGGGCGCCAACCTGCTGCTGTTCGGCCCGCCGGGATCGGGCAAGACCCACATTTGCGCGGCACTCGGACGCACCCTGGTCGAGAACGGCTACCGGGTGCTGTTCACCCGCACCACGGAGCTGGTGCAGCGCCTGCAGGCCGCCCGCCAGGAGCTGGCCCTCGAGGCGGCCCTGATCCGGCTCGACCGCTACGACCTGCTGGTCCTCGACGATCTCTCCTACGTCCGCAAGGACCAGGCCGAGACCTCCGTGCTGTTCGAGCTGATCAGCAGGCGATACGAGCGCCGCAGCCTGCTGATCACCGCCAACCAGCCCTTTGGCGAGTGGAACA
>CAXSEX010000632.1:0-1953 GCA_964236415.1 uncultured Acetobacteraceae bacterium
CGGGCGCCTGCTGCGGGACGGGCTGGTCGTCGCCGCCGCCATGCATTGCCAGGGCACCACCCGCGTCGCCGGCGCATCCGTCCTGGCCAGGGAGGCCGCCCATGCCTGAACCACTTGCCCGCATCCGCAAGATCGTCGTCGTTTTGGAGGAAACGCTTGAGGAAGGAGGTCGCCCCGTCGCGCCGCCCACCCGCCGCGCCGCGGCGCTCGCGGTGATCGAGAACCCGTTCGCTGGGCGCTACGTCGAGGACCTGTCGCCGCTTTACGCGGTGGGCGAGGAGCTGGGCCGCCTGCTCACCGAGCGCGCCGTGGCCGCGCTCGGCATCGAAGGGGCGGCGGTGCAAAGCTACGGCAAGGCCGCGGCGGTGGGCGAGGACGGCGAGCTGGAGCACGCCGCCGCGATCCTGCATCCCAAGCTCGGCGCGCCCGTGCGGGCGGCGCTGGGCCGCGGGGCGGCGCTGATCCCGTCCTCCAAGAAGCGCTGTGGCCCCGGCACCGCGTTCGACATCCCGCTCGGCCACAAGGACGCCGCCTTCGTGCGCAGCCACTTCGACGGCATGGAGGTCCGCGTCGCCGACGCGCCGCGCGCCGGGGAGATCGTGGTGGCGGTGGCCGTGACCGACTCCGGACGCCCGCTGCCGCGCGTGGGCGGCTTGCAGGCGCACGAGGCGAAGGGCGAGGACGGGCTGCGCTGACGGTGCGGCCCTACCGGCTGGACGACCAGGTCGGCTTCATCCTGCGGCAGGCGACCCAGCGGCACGCGGCGATCTTCGCGTCCGGCATCGGCTGCGACCTCACGCCCACCCAATGGGCGGCGCTGGCCAAGCTGCACGAGGCCGGGCCGCTGTCGCAGAACCGGCTCGGTCGGCACACGGCGATGGACGCCGCGACGATCAAGGGCGTGGTGGACCGGCTGACCCGGCGCGGCCTCCTCACCGCCGAGCCGGACGCCGCGGACGGGCGGCGGCTGCTGGTGGCGCTCACCGCGGAGGGCGCCGAATGGGCAAGGCGCCTGGCGCCCCATGCCCACGCGGTCACCGCCGAAACGCTGTCCCCGTTGGCGCCCGAGGAGCAGCGGGCGCTTGTTTCGCTGCTGTTGCGCCTGCGTTAGCGGCGCGGCCATGCTGCCGCGCCATGGCATGTCGATTCACAATGGAACGGTTTCCGTGGACAGCCGTTGTGACGGTTCGACCAACCTGCGCGGACGCGCGATGCCAAGGCTTCTGATAAGATGGCCACCACCTCACAATGGCGCATGCGGCTGCCACGCCGCCCAGCGGCAGCTTCAAGGCATTCCGGCCGATGGCGATGACGTGACAAACGGCCGGGGTTGAAATCCGCGGGCATCGGGACGACCTGCGCCATGCCCGATGTTAAAAGGTCTTACAATGCTGGTGACTGGCGCGCTGGCAGTTGCCAATGCTTTCGCGCCGGGCATAAAGCGTCGGTAAACGTCATTTTTACTTGCATCTTTCCATAGGAGTTTTCTGCATGAAGATACTGACATTGGTTCTCGCCGGCGGCATGCTGGCGACGGCGGCGGCGGCGCAGACCACGCAGACATCGCCATCCACCCCGGCCTCTCCGGGCATGACGACCAGCCCGGTTCTGCCCGGCACGGGCACCGGTGCTGGCACTGGCACCACCGGCACGGTGCCGGGCGCGGGCCTCTTGAACCGGAACACGGGGACGGGCGCCGCCAGCGGTGACACCAATCAGGCCGTCGCCACGACGAACGCGAACGCGATGCAGCCGGCCAAGGGTTCCAATTCCTTCACCGACGGCGAGGCGCGGCGCCGCATCGAGAGCAGCGGCTATTCGACCGTGGCCGACCTTAAGAAAGACGACGACGGCATCTGGCGCGGCAACGCCATGAAGGACGGCGCCAAGGTCAGTGTCTGGCTCGACTACAAGGGCAACATCGGCCAGCAGTAATCGCCTCGATGATCTTTA
>CAXSEX010000632.1:1963-2372 GCA_964236415.1 uncultured Acetobacteraceae bacterium
CACGCGGCCAGCCCGGCTGCTCTCCATCTGAACTCACAGGAGCCTCACCATGCGAATGATCGCCCACAGCTACGACACCTACGACCACGCCGTCCGCGTCGTCCACGCGCTTGAGGCGGCCGGCGTGCCGCACGACGACATCAGCCTGATGTCGGGCGACAAGGACCGCACGATCGGGACCAACATCGCCGGCGACACGGCGGCCGACACTGCCAAGGCGACCGGTGCCGGCACGGGCGCCACGGTTGGCACGGTGCTGGGCGGCGGCGCGGGCCTGCTGGCTGGGCTGGGTTCGCTGGCCATCCCGGGCGTGGGTCCGGTCGTCGCGGCCGGCTGGCTCATCGCCACGCTGACCGGGGCGGGCGTGGGCGCTGCGGCAGGCAGCCTGCTCGGCTCGCTGACCGGCGCC
>CAXSEX010000633.1:0-2368 GCA_964236415.1 uncultured Acetobacteraceae bacterium
AGGACGGCGCGGGCGCCGGCGCCGAGGACCTTCATGCGGCCCTTGAGGGCGGCGCTGATGGCCCAGCAGTACCGTCGCCGTGTCAGCGAGATGGAGCCTTGACGCAAAGCCTCTCGCCGCCCGTCCCCTACCCTCTATGGCGCCGCCTGCTCTGGCCCAGCTTGACCACCGCCGCCATGCTGGCGCTCGCGGTCGGCCTCGGGGTGTGGCAGGTGCATCGCTTGGCGTGGAAAACCGCGTTGCTGACCGAGATCGACCGCGGGGAGGCCGCGCCCGCCATCCCGCTGCCGCCCGACCCGCGCCCTTACACGAAGGTGCGCGTGTCCGGCACCCTGCGCCAAGACTTGGCCGCGCTGTATGGCATCGAGGTCCGCTCCACGTTGTCCGGTCCGGTCATCGGCGCCTTTCTGCTCAACCCGCTGGAACGGCCCGGCGCCGATCCGGTCATCGTGGACCGCGGCTGGGTGCCCACCGACGCGCCGCGCGACACGGCGCCGGTGCAGGCGACGGTGGAGGGCTACGTCCGCGCCCCGGAGCACCCGATCCGCTTCGGCGCCGCCGACGACCCGGCGGCGCGGCGCTTCTACGCGCTCGATCCCGTCGCGGTGGGCGCGTCGCTCGGCTTGCCGCAGGTCGCGCCCTTCACGCTGGTTGCCTTGGGAAGCGTGCCGCCCGGCACCTTCCCCAACCCGGCGGAGGCGCTGCCCCGCCCGCCGAACAACCACCTCGTCTATGCCGTGACCTGGTTCGGCTTGGCCGCGACGCTGCTCGTGATGTTCAGCATCTTTGTCCGTAGGACCATCAAAGCACCTCCCGAGGCACCCCGATGACCGCATACGCCCGCCTGGCTGCCCGCTTCGCCCGCATCGCCACGGTCGGCGAGGCATCTTCCATGCTGGGGTGGGACGCCGCCGCCATGATGCCGCCAGGGGGCGGCGCGGCCCGGGGCGATCAGCTCGCGGTGCTGGCAGGAGTGGCGCACGGGCTGCTGACCGCGCCGGAAACCGCCGACGACCTGGCGCAGGCTGAGCCTGGCGAGGACGGGTGGGACGCCGCCAACCTGGCCCTGATGCGCCATGCCCACATCCGCGCGACCGCCGTGCCGGCCGACTTGGTGGAGGCGCAGGCCCGCGCCAACTCCGCTTGCGAGAAGGTGTGGCGGGACGCGCGCCGCCATTCGGACTTCGCGGCGGTGTCGCCCTATTTGGTCGAGGTCGTGTCCCTGGTCCGCCAAACCGCCGACGCGATGGCGCCGGCGCTGGGGCTGTCGCCCTACGATGCGCTGATGGACGGCTTTCAGCGCGGCATCGCCGCCGCCGACGTGGCCCCGGTGTTCGCGCGTTACGAGGCGTTCCTGCGCGATGCCCTGCCGCGCGCCGAGGAGCGCCAAGCTCGGCAGCCCCCGCCCGTGCCTCTGCCGGGCGTGTTCCCCGCGGATCGGCAGGAAGGCCTGTGCCGCCACTTGTCCGCCCGCGCCGGGCTGGAAGCTGCGCACGCGCGGCTTGACCGGTCCACGCACCCGTTCTGCGGCGGCACACCCACGGACGTGCGGATCACCACGCGCTACGACGAGTCCGATCCGGCGCAGGCGTTGATGGGCGTGCTGCACGAGACCGGCCACGCCTTGTATGAGCGCGGCTTGCCCGCCCCCTATGCCCGCCAGCCCGTGGGCGAGGCGGCCGGCATGGCGGCGCATGAAAGCCAGTCGCTGATCGTCGAGATGCAGTCCTGCCGGTCCGACCCGTTCCTTGCCTGGCTCGGCCCGGAACTGCACGGCACCTTCGGCGGCTCGGCGGAGCCGTATGCCCCGGCCAACCTGTCCCGTCTGTGGCGCCGGGTCGGGCGCGGGTTCATCCGGGTCGATGCGGACGAGATGACCTACCCCGCGCACGTGATCCTGCGCTTCCGGCTGGAGCAGGCGCTGGTGTCCGGCGACCTGGCGGTGGCCGACCTGCCCGGCGCGTGGCGGGACGGCGTGGCGGCGCTGCTGGGCGTGACACCGCCGGACGACGCGCGCGGCTGCCTGCAGGACATCCATTGGTATGACGGCGCGTTCGGCTATTTCCCGAGCTACACGCTGGGCGCCATGGCGGCGGCACAGCTCATGGCGGCGGCGCGGCGGGACGTGGCGGACCTGGATGCCGGGCTGGGGCGGGGCGATCTGGGTCCCTTGGTCGGCTGGCTGCGGCTCCACGTGCACAGCCAGGGCAACCGGCTGGGCTTCAACGACCTGCTGCGCGCGGCGACCGGCAAACCGCTGGACCCCGCGGATTTCGAGGCGCACCTGACCGCGCGCTATTTGGCCGGCTGATACCGCTCAGGAGGTCGTCTCGACGCTCCAGGTCGCGGAGCGGACCAGCGGCGAGCG
>CAXSEX010000634.1:0-2360 GCA_964236415.1 uncultured Acetobacteraceae bacterium
GGGGTGAACTTCGCCGTGGCGCCGGGCGAGTTCGTCGGCATCCTCGGGCACAACGGCATGGGCAAGTCCACCCTGCTGCGCACCCTGATGGGCTACCTGCCGGCGACCGGCGGGCGCGTGACGTTCGAGGGGCGCGACATCACCCGGCTGCCGCCCACGGCGCGCGCCCGGCTCGGCATCGGCTACGTGCCGCAGGGCCGCCAGATCTTCCCGGCGCTCAGCGTGGCGGAGAACCTGCGCATGGGCTGCCTGCTGTCGAAGCACGACGAGCGGCGCACCATCGAAGGCGTGTTGGAGACCTTTCCGCGGCTGCGGCGGCTGCTGGACCGCACCGGGGGCGCGCTGTCCGGCGGCGAGCAGCAATTGCTGGCGCTGGCCCGCTGCCTGTGCGGGGCACCAAGGCTGATGCTGCTGGACGAGCCGACCGAGGGCATCCAGCCCTCGGTCATCGACGAGATCATCGAGACGCTGCAGGGGCTGTCCCGCGGGGGCGCGGTCACGGTCGTGCTCGTGGAGCAGAACCTGAAGTTCATCGCCGCCCTGTCCCAGCGCATCCTGATCATCCAGAAGGGCGCCATCACCCGCGAAACCAGCCCCGAAGCCGTGCAGGACCCGGCGCTGATCGCCGAGTTCGTCGGCATGGCGGCGTGAACCCACCCACTCAAGGAGCCAACCATGAGCGTCGAGAAGCCGACCCTTTCCCAATTGCAGGACATCGTGTTCGACCTGGGCATGGAGCTGTCCGAGGAACGGCTGGGCCTGTTCCACGCCATGATGGACGGCGCCGTGGAGTCCTACCGCGTCATCGACGCCATGCCGGACGACAAGCCGGTGGTGCGCTACCCGCGCACGCCGGGCTACCAGCCGGGGCCGGAGGAGAACGGGCACAACGCCTGGTACGTGAAAAGCGTGGTGAAGGGCGCGGAGTCCGGGCCGCTCGCCGGCAAGACCGTGGCGCTCAAGGACAACGTGTGCCTGGCCGGCGTGCCGATGATGAACGGGTCGGCGACGCTGGAAGGCTTTGTGCCGGACCAGGACGCCACGATTGTCACCCGGATGCTGGACGCGGGCGCCACCATCCTGGGCAAGGCGCATTGCGAGGCGTTCTGCCTGTCGGGCGGCAGCCACACCGGGGCGCTGGGGCCGGTGCACAACCCGCACAAGCGCGGCTTTTCCGCCGGCGGCTCGTCGTCCGGCTCCGGCGCGCTGGTCGCGGCGGGGGAGGTCGATATGGCCATCGGCGGCGACCAGGGCGGCTCGATCCGCATCCCGGCGTCGTTCTGCGGCATCTACGGCATGAAGGGCACCTGGGGCCTCGTGCCCTACACCGGGGTGATGCCCATCGAAGCGACCATCGACCACACGGGGCCGATAACCGCGACGGTGGCCGACAACGCGTTGCTGCTGGAAGTGCTGGCCGGGCCGGATGGCCTCGATCCCCGCCAGACGGGCTGCACCACCGCGCGATACACGGAGGCGCTGGGCCGCGGCGTGCGGGGCCTGCGCATCGGCGTGGTCGCGGAGGGGTTCGGCTGGCCGAACTCCGAGCCGGGGGTGGACGCCAAGGTGCGGGCCGCGGGCGAGCGCCTGGCCGGCCTGGGCGCGGTGGTAGAGGAGGTCAGCGTGCCCATGCACCGCATCGGCAAGGACGTGTGGGCGCCCATCGGCAACGAGGGGCTGCAAGTGCAGATGATGCACGGCAACGGCATGGGCTTCAACTGGAAGGGCCAGTACAACGTGGGCCTGCTGGATGCCCACGCGGCCTGGCGCGAGCGGGCGAACGACCTGTCGGACACGCTGAAGATCTGCATGTTCGTCGGCGAGTACTTCACCAACACCTACCGCGGGCGCTACTACGCCAAGGCGCAGAACATCGCCCGGCGGCTGCGCGCCGCCTACGATGCGGCGCTGGCGCAATACGACCTGCTGCTGATGCCGACCTTGCCAATCGTCGCAACGCCGCTGCCGCCGGCCGAGGGGGGCTTGGGCCTTTACGTGCAGCGGGCGTTCGAGATGATCAACAACACCGCGCCGTTCGACGTGACCGGGCACCCGGCGATGTCCGTGCCCTGCGGCCTCAGCGACGGGCTGCCGGTGGGCGCCATGCTGATCGGCAAGCATTGGGACGAGAGCACGATCTACGCCGCCGCGGCAGCCTTCGAGGGCGCGGGCGACTGGAAGCGCTTTTAAAGCGCGTCCAGGAAGCCCGCGAGGATCTGGTTGACCCGATCCGCCCGCTCAATGGCCAGGATGTGGGCGGCGCGCGGCAGGACGACCAGTTCCGCATCGGGAATGCGGCTGCGGATATCCTCGCTCATGGCGGGCGGGGTTGATGGGTCGTTGGCGCCGGCGACGATCAG
>CAXSEX010000635.1:0-2355 GCA_964236415.1 uncultured Acetobacteraceae bacterium
CCATCTGCCAGAACGGCTGGATGCCCATGATGATGAAGCCGTTCGCCAGCACGGCCGGGATGAACACGCCGACCACCGTGCCGATGATGGTGCCGCGCCCGCCGGTCAACGCCGTGCCGCCGAGCACCACCGCGGTGATCGCCTCCAGCGGGTCGTTCGCGTGGCCCTCCAGCGTCGTGGTCGAGAAGCGGCCCAGGGACAGCATCGCCGCGAAGCCGGCCAGCAGGCCGCTCAGCGCATACAGCTTCAGCAGGTGCCCGGACACGTTGATGCCCGCCCGGCGCGACCCCTCCGGGTTGGAGCCGACGAGGAAGGTGTGGCGGCCGAACCGGGTCATGTGCAGCACAATCCCGCCGATCACCGCCACCGCCGCGGTGATGACCACGAGCCACGGCACGCCGCCGACCGTGCCGTGGCCGAACGCGATCAGCGCGTCCGGAACGGTGCGGATGTCGTTGCCGTCAGTCACGAGGTAGGCCGCGCCGAGGGCCGCGCCCATCGTCCCCAGCGTCGAGATCAGCGCCGACACGCGCAGCCGGGTGATGCAGAACCCGTTGAACGCGCCCCAGGCTGCCCCGCACGCCAGCGCCACGACGAAGCCGAGGGCGACGGTGAGCAGGCTGTCGGTGCCGAACTGCAGCATCACCTGCGCCGCGACCACGCCCGAGAACACCAGCACGGAGCCGATGGACAGGTCGAACCCGCCGGCGATCATGATGAAGGTCGTGCCCACCGCCAGGATCAGCAGCACGGACGCATCGAGGAAGATGTTGCGGATGTTGTAGCTGCTGGCGAAGGTGGTCGGGTGCAGGAAGGAGAAGAACGCGACCAGCAGCGCCAGGATGACGCCCATGTAGAAGGGCGAGGACGACGCCGCCCCCCTGAGCTTGCGGCCCAGGCCCGGCGGCGCCAGCAGCCCGGCCATATCGGCCGCGCCGGCCGGCCCGGGGATCGCCGCGTCCCCGCTCATGCCGCCACCCCCTGCTCGGACTCCGCTGCGGCGTCAAGCGCCCCGGTCATGGCGCCCACGAGGTCCGGCACGGTGATGCCCTGGTTGCGCATGGACGCGATCCGCCGCCCAAGCCGCAGCACCTCCACCGTGTCCGCCACCTGGATCACGTCGCGCATGTTGTGGCTGATCAGCACGACCGCCACGCCGGTGTCGCGGATGCGGCGCACCAGGTCGAGCGTGCGCGCCGTTTGCACGACGCCCAGCGCCGCCGTCGGCTCGTCCATGAACACGACGCGCTTGGCCCACATCGCCGCGCGGCAGATCGCGACGCTTTGCCGCTGCCCGCCCGACAGGCTGGCGATCGGCGCGTCCATGTCCTTCAAAGCAACCTTCAGCTTCTGGAACGCCACCGCGCTTTCCCGCCGCATGGTGGCGTTGTCAAGGAAGCCGAGCCGGCCGAGCAGCCCCGGCCGCAGCGCCTCCCGCCCCATGTACATGTTTGCGGACGGGCTGAGGTCCGGGCACACGGACAGGTCTTGGTACACCGTCTCGATCCCGATGGCGTGGGCGTCGGAGGGCGACGCGAAAGACACCGGGGCGCCGTCCACCAGCACCTGCCCCGAGGTCGGCCCGTACACGCTGGACAGGATTTTTACCAATGTGCTCTTGCCCGCGCCGTTGTCGCCGATCAGCGCCGTGACCTCCCCGGCATGGGCGTCGAAGTCGGCGCCGCGCAGCGCCTCGACATGGCCGAATCGCTTGGTGATCCCGCGCGCCTGGAGGATTGCATCGCCTTTGGACGCAGCGGGGCCTGTCGACATGCTCATGCTCCTTGGCCTGCACTGTCGCAACGGCGGCCCGGCTCCGCAAGGGCCTCCACCGGCCACGGCGCGAACGTTACGCCGGCGGCAGCTTGAGCTGCACCCGCAGCGCCAGCTCGTCCCACAGCGTGTAGTCCTCGACGATGCGCCCGCCCTTCATGTGGAACTGCGACATCCCCATCACGAGGAGCGGCTTGCCCGTGGGCGCCCCCAGCACGCCCCCGCCGGTGTGGTGCCCCTCCAAGGTCCAGCGCACCGCGAGCTTGCTGCCGCCCTCGTTCGACCGCTCGACGGAGCAAACATGGTGCGGCGTCCAGGAAGCGTCCGGGATCATTGCCAGCAGGCCCAGGAGCTGCTGCGTGATCGCCGCCGGGCCGTGCAGGTCGCGCATCCGCGGGCCGTGCCACGCCGCCTGCGGCGCGTAGGCGTCCCGCACCCGGCCGAACATGCGCCAGTTCCACATCTCATGCAGCGTTTGCAGCAGCGCCGCTTCCCCCTCCGTGCCGGCGATGGAGGCGTCAATGCGTTCGGCCGGCGGCTCCTGGCCCAGCAGCCGGGCCGAGTCGCCCAGCACCGGCGCCG
>CAXSEX010000636.1:0-925 GCA_964236415.1 uncultured Acetobacteraceae bacterium
ATCGAAAGCGTTCCGGCGACATAGGACAGCGCCGCCGGGAATGGCGCCTTCATCTTGATGCGCATCGTGTGGTCGTCGACCTTCTCGGCCGTTTCGATCCAGTCCACGCCCGTGACGACGATCTTCGACGCCGGGTTCGACACGTGCTTGATGGTGAACACGACGTCATCGACGGTCAGCGGGTCCCCGTTGTGGAACTTCACGCCGTCGCGGATGACGAACTCGAGCGTCTTGGGGTCGATCCACGTCCATTTCGTCGCCAGCATCGGCACGAAGTCGCCGCTGGCAGGGTCGCGGTAGATCAGCGTGTCCCAGACATGCCGGGAAATGATGATGCCTTCGCGCAGGTTGTTCGAGTAGGGGCTGATGTTGTCCACCTCCAGGTCGGAGGCATACACCAACGTGTCGTTCGCCTTGCCTGCAAGGGCGACCGGGGAATACAGGGCCGCAGCCAGCGCCGCAGCGACGCCCGCAAGGTGGTTCAGCCAAGCCTTCATTCATTCCCCCATGTCACTGCATTCCGGGCGTTCGACGCGCCACGTCCGTCGGCAGCCAGGCTCGAATCCATCCGCCCGCAGGATGGCCGGCCTGTTCAACCCCCAGCAAGCTGATCTACTTTCTTCATGCTGGCGAGCCACGTCCATTGCCAATACCGGCAGGATGGATTGCCGCGGCGGCATGAGGACCTGTCGCCATGAAGCGGCCCACCAGAGATATAGCCGCAAACGCATTGACCAGTGGGCAACGCACCGTGCTCGAATCGCGATTAGACGCCACGCCGCCGCCATGGAAGCTTCAGCCAGCACGGCTTGCACAGCGGCCCGCGGAGAACGGAACATGAAGCCACAAACCAGGATCCACCGCCCGCTCATCATGGGGCGCCATGGGGCCGTGGGGGCCAACAGCCCCATGGCGGCCCAGGCCG
>CAXSEX010000636.1:935-2340 GCA_964236415.1 uncultured Acetobacteraceae bacterium
CTCGATACCCTGAGGGTCGGCGGCAATGCGGCGGACGCGGCGGTGGCCTTGTCGCTTGCCCTCGGCGTCTGTGAACCCGGCATGTCCGGGCTGGGCTCCGACGGCTTCTTCCATTTCTACAAGGCCGCGGACGGGTCTTCCACCATCTTCAACGGCAGCGGCCCGGCCCCGGCCAGCGCAACCTTCGACCGGCTTCCCCAAGGCGTGCCCCCGTCCGGTCCCCTGAGCGTGTCGGTGCCGGGCACGCTCGGCGCCGTGCACGCCATGCACGCCGCAGCCGGCGCGCTCCCTTGGGCGCAACTCGCCCTTCCGGCGATCGCGCTGGCGCGGGACGGCTTCGCGGCCACGCACCGCTTCTGCATCCTGGTGCAGGACGCCGCCGACCGCCTGGCGGCGGATGAGCGATGTGCGGCGACGTTCCTCGGCAAGTCCCTGGCCGATCTCGTCGTGCAGCCGGACCTGGCGCGAACGTTGGAAGAGGTGGCCGCCACCGGCGCGGAAGGATTTTATCGCGGCGCCCTGGCAAGGCGGCTGGCGGCCGCGTTCGCCGAGGCCGGCGTCCCGATCACCGCCGAGGACCTCAGCGCCTGTACGCCGGAGGTCACGGGTGCGGTGAGCGCGACCTACCGAGGCTTCGAGATCCGCCAAACGCCGCCGAACTCGAGCGGCTTCACCATGCTCCAGATCCTGAAGATCGCCGAACATTTCGACTTCGCCCGGCTGTCGCCGCCGGACCAGGTCCACCTGCTCGTCGAAGCGAAGAAGCACGCCTTCCTCGACCGGGACCGCTTCAGCACCGACCCACGCTTCGCCCCGGTCCCGCTCGCGCAACTGCTGTCGCCGGAGTACACCGCCGCCCAGGCGGCCCAGATCGACATGGTCGCCGCCGCGCACCTGCCGATCGGGTTCGAACGCAGCAACGGCGACACCACGTACTTCTGCATCGTCGACGCCGAGGGCAACGCGGTATCGGGCATCCAGAGCCTCGCCACGTCCTTCGGCTCCGCCGTCATCGCGGGGGACACCGGGATACTCCTGAACAACCGCCTGGCCTGGTGGGACAACCTGCCGGGCCATGTCAACAGCATGAGCCCCGGCAAGCGGATCAGCCACACGATGAACGCGCCCATGGTGTTCAAGGACGGCAGGCTGTGGGCCGTCCTTGGCACCCCCGGGGCCGACAACCAGGTCCAGGTGAACGCGCAGGTGCTCACCAGCATGGTCGATCTGCACGATGACCCGCAGACCGCGCTCGAGCGGTCGCGATGGACGAGCAGCCAGCCCGGCCAGAGCGCGCAATGGCGGAACGAGGGCCATGGCCGCCTGAGCATCGAGACGGATTTCGGCCCCGCCATCCTCGCCGACCTCGAGCGCCGGGGGCACGTGCTGCAGACCCTGCCCCATC
>CAXSEX010000637.1:0-2337 GCA_964236415.1 uncultured Acetobacteraceae bacterium
CGGCCGCGGCCCGGGCCGCCGTCACGTCCGCTGGGCGGTAGCCGGAGCGGGTGCGCGTCGCCTGCATGCGCTCCACCGCACGCCGGGCTTGCAGCGTAAGCGTGCTCAGCCGGTCGATCACCGCGGGGTTGGCGTCGCGGCGCACGACGTAGCGGGTGGCCAAGCGGCGCAAGGCCGCGGCGTCACGCGCCACCACGGCGGCCGACGCGGCGCCAGGGGGCGCCGGGCGCTGTGCGGGCGGCGGCGTCAGCACGATGGAGGGAGCGGCCGGCGCTTCCGGCTCCGTCGCCGGCGGCGCGCAGCCCGGCAGCGCCCCGGCCAGCAACGCCCCCGTCAGCAGCGCGCCGGCCAGCAGCCAGCCGCGCCCCGTCCCCGCCCCGCTCACCGCTTGGCCCCCCCCGCGGTGGCGAGGTAGGCGACCTGCGCTTCCAGCCGCGCCAGGCGGATATCCACCCGGGCCACCACGTCGTTGCGGGCGTCGTTGCGGCGGTCGTCGGCTTCGAACCGGGCCGCAAGCGCCGCGTCGCGGGTTTCGGCGCGCTTGTCGATCACGTCGAACCGCGCGCCGGCGGCGGCCTCGAACCGGGCCAGGCGGTCGGCCACCGCCATGTTGGTGGCGCTCTGCGTCGCCAGGAACCACGCGCCGCTGCCGTAGGCGCCGACCAGCGCCAGGATCAGCGCGTAGCTCACCTGCGGGCTGGCGGCGACCCGGAACGAGCTGTCCGCCGGCCCGGCGCGCGGGGCATCCGGCGGCTTGAAGTCCGTGGCCCGGCGCCCGGTCCTCGCCGTGGGATCGCGCAGATCGTAAGGCGCGCGCGAATCGCCCCGCGGTTCCGCTGGTTTCGCTTCGTCATCCGGCATCTCCATCCTCCTTACCGCTGCACGATCATCACGAGGGCCGGCATCCCCGCCGCCCCGTTGCCCGCCGTCCCGCCCGGCAGGCAAGCCCCGCCGCCCGAGCCGCCGGCGCCGTAGCCCGATCCGGCGCCGGCGTTGCCGCCTGGCCCGCTCGCCGCCGCGCCGCCGGAGCCGCCGGAGCCGCCCACGCCGAAGCCGAAGGGCGCCGGGTTGGCGGCCAGGCCGTTCGCGCCCATGGCGGCCACGGCCACGGCGGGCACGCCTGGCACGACGCCGCCCGTGCTGCCGGCAAAGGCCGTGCCGGCACTGGACAGGCCCGCGCCCGCCGCGCCGCTGGCGGGGCCGCCGAGGTCGCCGTTCTTGCCGGCAGTGCCGCCGCCGCCGGCCGTGGCGCTGGACCCGCCGGCGCCGCCGCCCACCGCGGTGGGGGCCGCGTTGGACGAGCCGCCCATGCCGGTGCCGCCGCCGACCGCGTTCATCCCGCCGCCGGAGCCGCCTGCCGCCGTGCCGGCCTGGCCGCCCGCGCCGCCCTGGCCGCCAAAGGCCGAAAGCGGCCCGAAGGTCGTCGTCCCGCCGCTGGCGTTGCTGCCTGCCGCCCCGGTCGCCGTCGCCGTGCCGCCGGTGCCGCCCGCGCCGGGCGTGGCGACGTTGCCGGACACGCTGGGGCCCACGAGGGACGCCGGCACCGTCATCGCCGTGCGTGCGCCCGCGCCGCCGCCCGCGCCGCCGGAACACGCTGTTCCCGACGCGGGCACCCCGCCCGCGCCGCCGCCGCCGCCCGCGCCGATCAGCACCACATCGACCAGGGCCGCGCCCGCGAGCTTGGCCCAGGTGTAGCCCCCGGGCGTCGTGTAGATGTCGAGCCGCGGCAGCGCGCCCGCCTGGCCCGACTGCAGCACGTTGTTCAGGTAGGCCGACCCTCCCGCCGCCGAGAGCGTGCCGTCGGCGGCCACCGCAAGCCCAGCGCCGGGCTTGACCGCGCCGATGGCGGCGGCCGTCGCGGGTTGGGTGGGACCGGCCGGGCCTTGCGCGCCCGCGGGGCCTGTCGCCCCGGCGGGGCCGGACGGACCTTGCAGCCCGGTGGCGCCGGTGGCGCCTGCGGGACCCACGGCCCCGGCGGGACCCGCGGCGCCCACGGGGCCGGGCGGGCCTTGCAGCCCGGCGGGACCCGTGGGGCCAATCGGGCCGGCTGGCCCGGCGGGGCTGGGCTGGCTCGTGATGCCCGTCACCGCCGTCTTGACGAAAGCGGTGGTCGCAAGCGTCGTGTCGTTGCTGCCCGCAGGCGGCGCGAGGCCGCGGACCGCGCCGGCCGTGACCGAGAGCGCCGCCGTGCCGCCGACCACGACCTCATACGCGGCGGTCGCCGGGTTGTAGTGGGTGTAGGTGGTGCCGACCGAGATCTTGGCCGGGTTGGAGAAGCCGTCGGGATAGGCGCTCGCGTTCAGGTAGGTGCGCTGGCCGGCGCCTTGGGTCCAAACG
>CAXSEX010000638.1:0-2332 GCA_964236415.1 uncultured Acetobacteraceae bacterium
GCGACATTCCCCGAAAGTGCCAAATGAATATTCCCCAGTTCCTTGCAATGGCCTGACCTGCGGGTTGGGCGGCTGCTGGCGTCAGATGCCCCGGGGTTTGGGGGTGGGCGCTGGTGGTTCGACTGGGGAAGCTTGTTATGATCCTTGACCTTCACCGCCAGGGCTTGTCGGTGTCCGATATCGCCCGCCGCGCCGGGTTGGACCGCAAGACGGTCCGCAAGTACATCGCCCGCGGCCTGGAGCCGCCGGCCTACAAGCCCCGCAAGCGGCGGGCGCTGCTGATCGACGGGTTCGCGCCCTACCTGCGGGGGCGGCTCGCGTCGTATCCGGAGCTGAGCGGCCGGCGGCTGTGGCGCGAGGTGCGCGAGCTGGGCTTCAAAGGCGGCTACACGTCCGTGACCGGGTTCCTGCACGACATCCGGCCGGCGCCGGCGCCGGTGTTCGAGCGCCGGTTCGAGACGCCCGCGGGCCGGCAGGGGCAGGTGGACTTCGCGCAGTTCCGCACCGAGTTCGCCGACGATCCCGGGCAGGTGCGGATCGTGTGGCTGTTCTCGATGGTGCTGGGCCACAGCCGGCTGATCTGGGACCGGTTCGTGGCCCAACAGGACCTGCAAACGGTGCTGTGCTGCCACGTGGCGGCGTTCGAGGCGCTGGGCGGAGCGCCGTCCGAGGTCCTGTATGACCGCATGCGCACGGCTGTTGCGGGCGAGGATGCCGAGGGCAACGTGGTTTTCAACAAGAGCCTGCTTGAGTTGGGCCGGCACTATGGTTTCCTGCCCAAGGCGTGCCGTCCCTACCGGGCCAAGACCAAGGGCAAGGGCAAGGTGGAGCGCCCGTTCCGCTACATCCGCGAGGACTTCTTCCTCGCCCGCAGCTTCCGTGACCTCGACGACCTCAACGCCCAGTTCCGGCAATGGCTGGATCAGGTCGCCAACGCGCGGACGCACGCCACCACGCGGCGCGTGGTGTCCGAGCACTTCGCCGACGAGCGGCCGCACCTGCAGCCGCTGCCGGCAGGCCCGTTCCAGGCGGTGCTGCGGCTGGACCGGCGCATCACCCGCGAGGGCATGGTCTCGGTGGACGGCAACCTGTATTCGGTGCCCGACCTGACGCGCAAGCGCGCGGTCGAGGTGCAGGTGCTCGCCGGCGAGGTGCGCATCTACGAGGGCGACGCGCTGGTCGCCGCCCATCTCGTGCTGGAGGGGAGCGGCCGGCGGCAGATCGCAGCCGGGCACCGGCGTCTGCCGCCGCCGGCCAACAGCGAAACGCCGCGGTCGGGGTCGCCGGCCGTGCCGCCCGCCGCCCGCGCGGGCGACGCGGTGGGCAAGCGGCCGCTGGAGTTCTACGAGGCGGTCGGCCGGCGGCTCGCGGGCGCGGGGCTTCCGGGATGAGGGCGGAGGATGCCGACCCGGCGACGCTCGACCGGGTGCGACGCAACCTGGTCGGGCTGCGGATGCCGCGGGCGCTGGAGGTGCTGGACCACACGATGCAGCAGCTCGAGCGCGGCGAGATCGGCGCGGTTGAGGCGATCGACACGCTGCTGGCTGAGGAGTTCACCGGACGTGAGGGGCCGCGGGTCAAGGCAGCACTGCGAATGGCGCGGCTGTCCACGGTCAAAACGCTGGCGAGCTTTGACTTCTCGTTCCAGCCGTCGCTGGACCGCAACCGCATCCTGTCCCTGGCGCAGCTGGCGTTCATCGAGCGCAACGAGGTCGTGCACCTGCTCGGCCCGCCCGGCACCGGCAAGTCGCACCTGGCCATCGCGCTCAGGGTGGAAGCGGTGCGGGCCGGGCGCAGCGTCTACTTCTCGCCCTTGGCCGACATCGTCGCCTCGCTGGCCCGGGCCGAGCGGGAGGGCACGCTGCGCGCGCGCATCCGGTTCCTGAGCCGGGCGTCGCCGCTGATCGTGGACGGTCGGGCCGCGAAGCGGACTGACCGGCTACCTGCCGGTCAGCGCCAGCAACGGCAACCTGTTCTTCCAGCTGGTCAACGCCCGCTACGAACGGGGCGCCATGATCCTGACCAGCAACCGCGGCTTCGGCGAGTGGGATCAAGTCTTCGGGGACAGCGTGGTCGCCGCGGCCTTGCCGGACAGGCTGCTGCACCACGCGACCGTGGTGCAGATCGAGGGGTCGAGCTACCGGCTGCGCCAGCACGCCGACCTCGTCCCCGAGGCAATGCGCGCGCGACCCACAACAGCTGCAACGTCGCAAAAGCGCCGCGGCCGGCCACCAAAGGCGGAGGTGCCCGATCCCGCCAACGGCTGATCACCGCCGCGCTAGGCGGCGTTGACATTCAGGCTTTCGGTTTGGTTAAGGCTCCTTTTCGGGGA
>CAXSEX010000639.1:0-2330 GCA_964236415.1 uncultured Acetobacteraceae bacterium
CGCCATGCCGGACACCACGACCAGCCCGGCCGCGGCGAGATCGGCCGCCAGGATCTCCGCCACCCGCTGGCCGTTGGCGGAAGCGTTGCGCGCGCCCACCATGGCCACCGCCCGCGCGTCAAGCGCCGCCACGTCGCCCAGCACGGCAATCGCCGGCGGCGCCGAATCCATCAACGCCAAGAGGGGCGGGTAGTCCGGCCCGCCCAGCACCAGGATGCGCCCGCCAAGCTTGGCGACGCTGTCCATCTCCCGGCGCACGGTGCCGAGTGTCGGGATCGCGGGCGCCGCTGCACGGCCGCCGGCGCTGGCGAGTCCCGGCAATGCCTCCAGCGCCTCCGTCGCCGTGGCGAAACGTTGCAGCAGTCGGCGAAACGTCGCTGGCCCGACCCCATCCGTGCGGGCGAGGCGCAAGCGGCCCAGCAGTTCGGCCTCGGTCATGGGTCCGGTCATCGCCGTTGGCCGATGCGCGGCTCGGTGCCGGCCAGCAGGCGGCGTATGTTGCCGGAATGGCGCCAGAACACGACGGCGCTCAGGACAGCAACCGCCACTCCGGCCGCGGAACCCCGCCAAAGCAGCATCAGCGCTGGGGCCACTGCAAGGGCGGTGAGCGACGCGGCGGAGGACAGCCGGCTGAGCCGCGCCGTCGCAAGCCAGACAGCGCAGCAGGCCAGGCCGACCGGCCAGGCAGTTGCAAGGATGACGCTAAGGCCGGTCGCCACGCCCTTGCCGCCCTGGCCGCGCATCCAAACCGACGTGCAATGGCCCACAACCGCCGCCACCCCCGCGAGCAGCGCCCAGCCCGGGCCGGCCCACTGCGCCGCCGCCAGCACGGCGACCGCGCCCTTGGCCGCGTCCAGCGCCAGGGTCAGCGCCGCGATGTCGCGCCGCCCGGTGCGCAGCACGTTGGTCGCCCCGATGTTGCCGGACCCGATGGCCCGGATGTCGCCCAGCCCGGCCGCCCGCGACAAGAGCCAGCCGAACGGAATGGACCCGACCAGGTAGGATGCCGCCGCAACCGCAACCACCATGAGGCCGTCGCTCATCCGAACACCCGCCGTCCGGTCTTCCAGGTGCCGACCACCCGGCCCTCCAACGCGCGGCCGTCGAACGGCGTGTTCGGCGCCTTGCCGGGCAGCAGCCCAGCTTCGACCTTCCAGATGCGTTCAAGGTCGAACAGGCACAGGTCGGCCGGCATGCCCTTGGCGAGGCGCCCGGCCTCGATGCCCAGCACCCGGGCGGGCCGGGCGGTGAGCAGGTCCAGCGCCCGCAGCAAGGGCAATCCGTTGCCGTGCACCTGGGCCAGCGTCACGCCCAGCAGGGTCGCAAGCCCCGCGCCGCCGGGCGAGGCCAGGGCGAAGGGCAGGCGCTTGTCGTCGGCGTCCCGCGGTTGATGGTCGGAGGCGACGGCATCCACCGTGCCATCTGCAAGCGCCGCGCAGACCGCCACCCGGTCCGCTTCCGGCCGCAGCGGCGGGGACAGCTTGGCATAGGTGCGGAAGTCGCCGATGGCCGTCTCGTTCAGGTCGAAGTAGGGCGGCGCGGTGTCGCAGGTCACGTCGATGCCGTCCTGCTTCGCCCGGCGGATCAGCGCCAGCGCCTCCGCTGTGGACACGTGGGCGAAGTGCAGGGCGCCGCCGGTGAGTTGGGCGAGGCGGATGTCGCGGGCGACCAGGATGGCCTCCGCCGCGGCAGGGATGCCCGGCAGGCCCAGCCGGGTCGCGAGCTCACCCTCCGTCGCGGCGCCGCCGTCGGCCAGCGCCGGGTCCTCCGGGTGCTGCACGATGCGGGCGCCGAAACCGCGGGCGTAGGACAGGGCAAGCCGCATCATTCGGGCGTCGCCGATTGCGCGCCGCCCGTCGGTGAAGGCGACGGCGCCGGCTTCCCGCAGCAGGCCGATCTCCGCCATTTCCTTGCCGTGGCAGCCGCGGGTGACGGCGCCGTAGGGCACGATGGAAAGGCTGCCGGTTTCCTCGCCGCGGGCGCGCAGCAGGCGGACCAGCGCCGGGTCGTCAATGGCGGGCAGGCTGTCCGGCAGGGCGGCAAGGGTGGTGATGCCGCTCGACGCGGCAGCCGCGGCGGCGGAAGCGACGGTTTCGCGATACTCGTAACCCGGCTCGCCCAGGGCTGCGCGCATGTCCACAAGGCCCGGGCACAGGACCGCGCCGTCGCCGTCAAGCGTCGGCATGTCAGGCCGGCCGAGGCTCGGCCCGAAATCGGCGATCAGGCCGCCCTGCACCAGAAGCTCGCCAGGCTGGTCGAGGCCGCTCGCAGGGTCGATCAGGCGGACGTTGGTGAACAGCAGATCAAGCATTGCGAGGGCCGCCTCGGGA
>CAXSEX010000640.1:0-2323 GCA_964236415.1 uncultured Acetobacteraceae bacterium
TCCCACCACAGCCCGGCGAAGGCCGCGATGCCCTCCCGCGCCGGCGCGGCCAGCAGGTGCTCGTCGGGGCCGTGCTGCTTGCATCCGTTGTAGCTGTGCGGCACCCAAACCAGCGGCGTGCCGAGGTAATCCACGAACACGTCCCCCGGCAGGCCGCCGCCGCTGTTGGGGATCAACTGCACCGGGCGGCCGAGCGTTTCCGTCATGCTGGCGACGGCCCAACGCACCCAGGGGTTGGCCGGATCGGTGCGGCTCGCGGGCATACGGACGCCGGGCGCGGCAATCGCCACCTCGGGGAAGCCGGTGGCGTCGAGGTGGCGGCGCAAGGCGGGTTCGAACGTCGCCGGGTCGGTATCGACGGTGTAGCGGATTTGGCAGCTCGCGCGGGCGTTGGGGGCGACGGCGTTCACCGGGTTCTCCGGCCGGCCGGACAGCAAGGCCAGCACGATGAAACTGTTCCAGCCGTAGATTTTCTCCGCCGCCGACAGCCCAGGCTCACCCCAATCGGGATCGATGGTCGCGGCCTCCCCTTCCGCCACAAGCTCGCAGCCGCGCAGCGCGGCGCGCACGCTGTCCGGGATGGCAGGCGGCAGCCAGTCGCGCACCAGGATGCGGCCGTGGCGGTCGGCGATGCCCGCGATGGCGTGGGACAGCACGATGGCCGGGTCGGTGGTCATGCCGCCCCAATTGCCGGAATGCACGCCGCCCGGGCGCAGGTCGAGCACCAGGTCGAAGTGGAACGTGCCGCGCGTCCCCGTCGAGACGGTGGGCGTCGCGGCGCTCACCCGCGGGCCGTCGCTGGCGATCAGCACGTCGGCGGCGAGCCGGTCGCGGTGGGCGGCGACGAACGCGCGCAGGCCCTGGCTGCCGCGCTCCTCCGCGGTTTCCAGGATCAGCTTGATGTTGAAGCCGAGCCGCCCGCCGCGCTCGGCCAGCACCGCTTCCAGCGCCGCAAGGTTGAGCGCGTGCTGGCCCTTGTTGTCCGCGGAGCCGCGGCCGTACCAGCGGTCGCCCTGCTTCGTCAGCGTCCAGGGATCGAGGCCGGGGCGCCATTGCTCCGAAAGGCCGCGCACGGTGTCGCCGTGGCCGTAGGTCAGCGCAACCACGTGCGCTGGGTCCTCAATCCGGTCAGCCATTAGAATCGGCCCGGCACCGGGCACGGGGTTGGGATGGACGGTTGTGTTGAAGCCCATCCGGCGCAGCCAAGGTTCGATTCCTTTAACGAGATAGCGGCGCAGGTCGTCGGCGTGGGCCGGGTCTTGCGAGGTGGATGGGATCGCGACGAGATCAGCTAGGCGCGCTTCGAAGCCGCCATCGTCGAAGAACGCCAGGGCACGCCTGATTGCCTCTTCCCGCGTACTCATCGGCTCAGCCTCACACTTGCACCTGCTGGAGACCAGCATGGACAGGTGGGTGTGTTTGCGCCACCCCGTTTTGACCAAGACTTCGGAACAGCAATCAGCATGCAGCAGTTGGGGGTGGCATTACCCCACTGCCCCGCGCCGCAAGCGACAGCGCACACCTGACTGCCGAGGCGGACAACATGCCGGCTGGACATCCCGCTCACCAGACCTCACGTCTCACCCGGTTCAAGCAGACTCTGCCCCCTGCCGCCCTTCATGGGAGGATGGCAAGGCGCGACAGGCTTGTCCGGAAATGACCTTCAGGTTCTCTTCAGGTGTTTCCCGGACAAGGCCGCTTATGGGGTCCTGATGGGGCGGGACTTGGCCAACCGGCGCATGACGCGGCCCACCTGCGCGGCCCTGTCTGCTGGGCTGTGCGACTGACAGGCGCACTCCATGAGCCGAGCATCGATCTTGTCACGGGGTAGGCCAAGGGCGGCAAGCTGCCACGCGAGGCAGTTCAGTTCGCAGCCCTGCACGCCCCTGCCCCAGGCAGCATAGGTCTTGCAGAACTCGTCCGCCCTCTGCTGCAACGGCGCGAGGTCCCACAGCGCCAGTCCGGCGTCATCTGCCCGAGGGGGCGCGATCACCGCCTCGCTCGGCACGATCCGTGTCGTACCAACGGCCATTTGCTCTGACTCAAACGTGAGTAGGTCCGGCTCGGGGCTGAATGGTTGGGTCTGCCTGCACGATGGTAGGGGCGGACAAGACGGTTGCGATCACGCGGACGGAGCATACGGCGGCGATGTTGCGGCGATACGCGGTTGGCTCGGCAAACGCCTCCGTTGCGCGTCGGCTGCTGGCTTTGGCGCTGGTTCCGCGCAGTTCGCTTTGCGAATTCGCTGGGACGGCCACAAGCGCGAGGATGGTAACCGGGGCAGATTCCCGGGCGATCAAACCGCGGTTGCGGCCTGACGGAC
>CAXSEX010000641.1:0-2322 GCA_964236415.1 uncultured Acetobacteraceae bacterium
GCTCCGAGCCGCACCTAATCACATCCGAGTCAGGTCCGAAGCGGGCCGGTATGACTGAACGGCTTGACGCGCTCCAACCGACGAAGGACAGTTCGGCTTGCCGGGGTGCCCGCGTTCGGTGGGCTGAGATCACACCCGTTGAACCTGCCTGGGTCATGCCAGCGAAGGGAGTCGCCGATGTTGTTCATCGTCCAGTTCGAAGACGTGTACGCCGATCAGCCGGAACGCCTGCCAGAGCGCGCGGAACACATGGCCGGGCACCTGGCGTTCCTGGCCGGGCATGGCAACCAGGTCGTTGCATCGGGTGCGCTGCGGCCTTCGGACGACGACGTGCCCACGGGCGGCATTTGGATCGTCAATGCCGAGAGCAAGGCCGCTGTGGAAGCACTCTGCACAGGCGATCCGTTTTGGAAGGCTGGACTGCGTAAGTCGGTCCAGGTGAGCCATTGGGCAAAGGCACACTGGTCGTCACCGTTCACCGACTGCATGGCTGCGCTTGGCATCAGATAACTCAAGGAGCGGGTTGGGACCGGCCGGTTGGATAAGTGGCTGCCGGGGCCGCCCGACGCAGTTCCGAGAGGAGCAGTTGCAGACCGCGGTCCATCACCTTCTCCTGCCGCAGCACGTAACCGAGGTTGCGCGACGCGGCTGGCCGCAGCGTCCGCACGGCCGCACCGGGCACCCCGCCGCGCAACGCCAACGCCGGCAGCACCGCGGCGCCAGGCCGGACCCGACCAGCGTCTTGATCGCCTCGACGCTGCCCAGCTCCATCACCGGCCGGGGCGTGATGCCCGCGCGGCGGAACCAGGCATCGGTGACGGCACGGGTGTTCCCCCCGGCCTCGTACAGGATCAGCGGCAACCGGCCGAGCTGCGCCGCCGTGACCGGGGCATCGCCCACGGGTGCGTCGCCTTCCGGCAGCAAGGCCACGAGCGGGTCCGACATCAGCCGGGTCGTGCTCAGCACGCGGCCGGCCAGCGCCACCGCCGCCGTCATCCAGCCCAGCAAGCGCCAGCTCGCCCACGCCACCACGCCCCGCAAGGCCGCGTCCGCCTGCCTAACCTGCGCCGCCACGTCGTCCAGCCGGGACAAGAGCGGCCCCGTCGCCGCCTGCACGGGGCAGGTTGAGCTCAACCTACCCCGCGTTGGACCGTCTGTGCGCCTTTCCGGCCGAGTGGCCGTCAGTGCGGCGCGCGCGATGACGCCGTGCTTGTCCGCCGCGATCTCGCCGCTGCTCTGGCCAAGCGCCGTGCCGCGCTGTAGCCATTCCAGCGACATGCGCTGCAGCGCCATGTGCTGCTTCTCCCACACCATGAAGTGGCTGGCGCACGCCACGCGCAGGAAGACCTTCTGCTTGGAGCCGAGCTGCTCGAACACGGTGCGCCGCTCGGCCAGGCGGTCGAACTCGCCCACCACCAGCGTCGGCGCGACCACCTTGGCGGCCATCTCCGGCGACCAGCCGAAATCCTTTAGCGGCGGGCTGCGCATCACGCCCTCGCCCTCCGGCCCCCAGGAGCGGCCGATGCGGTCCCAGTCCAGCGTGGTCCGCCAGACGACCTCGCGGATGCCGGGATCGACCTGGCCCTCGCACTTCTCGTCGGCGGCCCAGCGGCCATGCATCAGAGCGTCCTTCGTTTGAAGGTAGAGCGGATTGCCCTCGCTGGGTGTGTCCGGGATTTGCAGCCCGGCGATGGTCGGGCTGGGTGCGTACAGCACCACGCGGTCGATCTTCTCGGGGTGTAGGGACACGTAGCCGCCCACCCGCGGCCCACCGGCCGACCAGCCGATGATGTTGACGCGCGGGCGGCCGGTTGCGCGCCGCAGGTGGTCAACTACGGTATCGATCTCCTCCCGTTCGTGCCGGATGGTGGTGATCTGGAAGGGGTAGCTGGGCGGGCACGCCGCCTTCAGCGGCCGGGTCGTGAGGATGTCCTGCTGCTGCTTGGCGCTGGCGTTGCACGGATCGTCCATGCCCGGCCGCGGCGAGCTGCCATAGCCGGACAGGTCCACCGCATAGGTGTCGAACCCGGCGCGGGCCAGGGTCGTCATCCAGTTGTAGTCTTTGTACCCCAGATCGAAATCGGGCACGCCGGGGCCGGTGGCGCCATGCACGAACAGCACCACGGGACCAGGCCTCGGCCCCGTCTTGTGCCGGACATGCAGGCCTACGACCTGCCCGGCATCGATCGGCGCCGTGGACATCCAGGGCACGACAGGTCGCCCGTCTCCAGGCGCTGTGCCTGCGCGGATCGTATCATTGCGGCCATCAGGACCGCGGCGGCGGCGAGTGCGATACGCTTTTCCATGGCGTGTCCCCCATTG
>CAXSEX010000642.1:0-2321 GCA_964236415.1 uncultured Acetobacteraceae bacterium
AGTCGAAGCCGAGCAGCCGGGGGCCGGACGACCGGTCGCCGGACAGCCCTTCCTCGCCGCCGAACACGCCGGGCAGCAGCAGCACGACGGCGGTGGCCAGCTCGGCGACGCCCAGGGTGATCATGGCGAAGGCCGTGCCGGCGCGGCGAGTGGAAACCCAGCCGGCGAGGAGTGCCGCCGCGAGGCCGCCCCCCGCGCCCACCAGCGGCAAGGCCGGCAGCGGCAGCCACCAGCCGGCGTCCGCGAGCCGCATGGCGTGCATGGCGAGAAAGCCGCCGAACCCCAGGAACACCGCATGGCCGAAATCGAGCATGCCGCCCTGGCCGAGCAGCATGTTGAACGACAGCGCGAACACGACCGCGATGCCCATGCGGCACAGCAGCGACAAGCCGAAGCCGCCCGGCACCACGTGCGGCAGGACCAGCGCCGCGAGCGCCGCCAGCGCCCAGGGCGCCGCGGCGCGCAACGCGGCGCCGGCGGGCAGCCGGGCGGGCACGGCTTGCGCGGGGGCGAGCATCAGGCGGACCGCGTGCCCATGAGGCCGCGCGGGCGCAAGGCCAGCACCAGGATCAGCAGCAGGTACGGCACCACCGGCGCCACGCGGGCCACCGTGATCTGCCACAGGTCGCCCAGCACCGCGGTGTTCACGGGGATGCCGAGGCGCACCAGCGCCGTGCCCAGCGGCATGTCGAGGCTGATGCTCGCGGTCTGCACGAAGCCGATCAGCAGGGAGGCGGCCAACGCGCCCCCCATGGAGCCAAGACCGCCCATCACGACCACCGCGAACACGATGGCGCCGAGCGAGCGGGCCATGCCGGGTTCGGTGGTGTAGGCGTTGCCGGCGATCACCCCGGCCAGCCCGGCCAGCGCGCAGCCGGCGCCGAACACGAGCGTGAAGACCTTCGGCACGTCGTGGCCGAGCATGCCCACCATGTCCGGATGGGTCAGCGCCGCCCGCACGACGAGGCCGAGCCGGGTGCGCGCCAGCGCCAGGTAGAGTGCCAGGAACATGGCGACCGCCACCGCCATCATGAACAGCCGGTAGGCCGGGTAGGCGTTCGCCCCGACCGTGAACAGCGGGAAGTCGAGCGCCGCGGGCACGCGGTACGGCACGGGGGTGCGGCCCCAGATCAGCGGCACGACCTCGCCGATGATGAAGGCGAGGCCGAAGGTGAACAGCAGTTCCGCCAGGTGCCCGTGCTTGTGCACCGTGCGCAGCCCGTAGCGTTCCACGGCGGCGCCGAGCGCGCCCACCAGCACGGGCACGACCACCAAGGCTGCCCAGAAGCCGAGCCGGATGCTCACGGTGAAGGCGAGGAAGGCGCCGAGCATGTAGAAGCTGGCGTGCGCCAGGTTCAGCACGCCCATCATGCCGAAGATCAGCGTGAGGCCCACGGACAGCATGAACAGCAGCAGCCCGTAAACCAGGCCGTTCAGCAGGATCAGGGCGAGTTGCTGCAAAGCACTACGCCGGAGGCTGGAACTTGCAGGTGGTGGGCTGGCGCTGTGTTTCCGCCTCGATGCGGCTGACGGTCTTGAAGCCCATCTTGTCCTCGGGGAAGGTGAATTTCGTGCCGGGTTCCAGCGCGGACACGAACATGGGCTGCAGCAGCTGGTGGTTGTCCGGGCGCATCGCGGCTTCGCCCAGAGGCGTCTTCTGCACCATGGTCGAAAGGACCTGGCCGACCTTGGCCGGGTCGGAACTGTTGGCCTGCTTCATCGCGGCGGCCAGCATGTCGATCTCGTTCACCACGCGCCAGTAGTAGAAGCTGGTGCCGTACTTGGCCTCGAACGCCGCCGCCTCCGTTTCCAGCTCGGGGATGCCGAGGTTCGCGTGGTACTCGGTGACCTGCGCGTAGCCCTGGCCGCCCGTTCCGGCGCCGGCGATCACGTCGCTCGATCCCATGTAGTAGGTGTAGAACAGCCCCTTGTAGCCGGCGTCCTGCGCCGCTTTGGCCAGGAGGCCCATGTCGGCGCCCCAGTTGCCCGTCACCACCGCATCGGCGCCGGCGGCCTGCATCTTCTGCACATACGGGGTGAAGTCCTTCACCTTGCCCAGCGGCACCCGCTCGGCCCCCACCACCTGCAGGTCCGGCCGGCGGTTGGCGAGCATGGCCTGCGCCGCATGCTCCACCGACACGCCGAAGCTGTAGTCGGGGTTGAAGATATAGACCTTCTTCACCAACGCCTGGCTGACCAGGTAGTCGGTCAGCGCCCGCATCTTCATGTCCACGTCGGCGTCGAAGCGGAAATGCCACCAACTGCACTTCTCGTTGGTCAGCGCGGGATCGACGGCGGCGTAGTTCAGGAACATCACCGCC
>CAXSEX010000643.1:0-2315 GCA_964236415.1 uncultured Acetobacteraceae bacterium
GGTCGCGCAGGACGACACGGAGCTGCTGCCCTGCGCCGGCCTGGTGGTGACCGACCCCTACGCCGGGCAGCAGCAGACCCTGCAGATCACGCTTAGCAACCCCGCCAACGGCGTCCTGGCCAATCTCGGTGCCGGCCGTTATGACGCCTCGGCCGGGGTGTACACGGTGACGGGCACTGCGGACGCCGTTTCGGCCGCCGCGGCGGCGCTGAGCTTCGTGCCGACCCGCCGCCAAGCCAGCCCCGGCCAGCAGGTGACGACGGATTTCAGCGTCCAGGTCCGTGACAGCGCCGGCGCCGGCGGCCCGGCCACGGTGACCCGGGTGACGACCAAGGCGATCAACACCGCGCCCTCGATCCGCAACGCGGCGCCGGGCCAAGCGATCCTCCCGGGGGCGCAAGCCCGCATGTTCGGCGGCCTGCTGCTGCAAGACCCGGACGGGGGCCAGACCGAGACGCTGACCATCCGCTTCGCCAATCCCGCCATCGGCACGCTGCGCGGCACCGGCCCGGGCCGCTACAACGCGGCGACCGGCCTGTTCACCTCGACGGGCACGCTCGCGGCGCTCACCGCCGAGGCCGCGGGGCTGGTGTTCGACGCGGGCGCCCAGCCGGGCGACGCCTTCATGACCGTCGCCGTCGATGACGGGGCGGGCGGCGTCGCCCAGGACACCGGCACGCTCACCGTTTCGGCAGGCACGCCGTCCATGGTCCCGGCCTCCGGCGTGCCGCCGCCATTCGCGCCGACGGCATTGCCGCCACAGCTCTTTGCCGGGTCGGCGCCGGCCAACATCGTGGCGGTGCCGGCCGGGTCCGGCGTGCTCGCGGGCACGGCCGCCTACTTCGTGGATGGCAGCGCCGCCGGGCCGCAATCAAGCGTGCTGACCGGCTTCGGCGGCGGCGACGCGGTGGTGCTTTGGGGTTTCCGGGCGGGCATCTCGACGTTCGCCTGGTCGGATGGCCTGGCCGGCAGCACCGGCCGTACGCTGCGGGCCGACATCCCCGGCACCGGCGCCGCGACCACCAGCCTGGGCTTTGCCGGCCGGACCGCCAGCGACACCGACCGCTTCGCCATCAGCTTCGGACGGTTCAACGGGCTTGATTTCCTCTCGATTGTGTCGCCGCCTTGACGGGGCTTGGCCTTCTTCCATGATGCAGGCCGGGCATTGCGAGGAGGTTGCTTGATGAACCTACGCGAGATCGCCTCCGGCCTGCGCTTTCCCGAGGGGCCGGTCGCCATGCCGGACGGCTCCGTGGTTCTCGTGGAGATCGAGCGCGGCTGCCTTTTGCGCGTGCTGCCGGACGGCGCGAGGCAGGTGGTGGCGCAGCTTGGCGGCGGGCCGAACGGGGCGGCCATCGGGCCGGACGGCTGGTGCTACGTGTGCAACAACGGCGGCTTCAAGTGGGTGGACGACGAGACCGGGCTGCGGCCAGTCCTGCAAGCCGATGACTACAGCGGCGGGCGGATCGAGCGGGTGGACTTGGCCACCGGGGCGTTCGGGACGCTATACGGGGCGAGCGGCCAGGCGCCGCTGCGCGGCCCGAACGACCTGGTGTTCGACCGGCATGGCGGGTTCTACTTCACCGACCTCGGCAAGGGACGCCTGCGGGAGCTGGACCGCGGCGCCGTCTACTACGCCCGCGCGGACGGCAGCCTGATCCGCGAGGTGGCGTTTCCCATGCTCACGCCCAACGGCGTCGGCCTGTCGCCGGACGGCGGCACGCTGTACGTGGCGGAAACCGAGCCGGCCCGGTTGTGGGCCTTCGACCTCGCCGGGCCAGGCGAGATCCGGCGGCAGCCCTGGCCCTCCCCGCATGGCGGCCGGCTCGTCACCGGCAGCGTCAACTACCAGCGGTTCGACAGCCTGGCGGTGGACCGTGCGGGCAACATCTGCGTCGCCACGCTGGTGCATGGCGGGATTTCGATCATCTCGCCCGACGGCGCCTCGGTCCGGCACGTGCCGATGCCGGAGCGTTGGGTGACCAACATCTGCTTCGGCGGTGCGGACCTGCGCACCGCTTACATCACGCTGTCCTCCACCGGACGCCTGGTGGCGTGCGAGTGGGAGGAGGCCGGCACGCCGCTGGCCTACCTGAACGCCTGACCGCTGCGGCGGGCCGGCCGCAAACAGCTTGTCGCGCCGCGTGGTCACGAGGAAACGGAATCCCTCGTCATGCGCGAATTTCGCCTCGAACGCCCGTCCGCGTTCCTGCCACGCGGCCATCGGCGCCTCCCCTGCGCTTCCTTGCGCCGGGCGCCCGCTTAGAGCACGTTCGTTTCTGATGGAATCGGGATTCCGTTTGGGCGTTTGATGT
>CAXSEX010000644.1:0-2299 GCA_964236415.1 uncultured Acetobacteraceae bacterium
GCTGGGCTGGACGGGCGCGCGCAGCGCGGACACGGCGGCGACCGCGATCAACTTCGACCTGGCGCCCACGCTGCGCGCCGCCGGGCTGGCCAGCGGCATGTCCGACGACAGCACTGTCACCATCACCTTCCACAGCACCATCGCGTCGCTCTACGCGGCGCGGCAGGCGCCGGCTTTGGGCCGGGTGCTCGGCCAGGGCGACCTGCTGCGCAACACCGCCGTGTTCAGCGGCACCGTGGCGGGCACGTTGTCCAGCAGCGATCCCGCGGTGGCGTCGCTGGCGCTGCCGTCCAGCACGCTCGCGGCGTCGATCTACGCGGTGAACGGCGTGCTGGCGGCGGGAACGGCGCACGCGGCGTATGGCGACACCGTGACCTACCGCATCCAGCTCGGCTTGCCGCTGACGGCCGCGCACCATGTCCAACTAACCGCCGCCCTCGCGGGGTTGACCGGCCCCTTCGTGTTCGACGCCGCCGGCACCCTGGGCGGCCCGCCCGCCGGCCATGCCCAGTTCGGATCGGGCGGCACCTACACCGCGACCCAGCCGGCGGCGACCCTGACCACCGACGCCGCGGGGAACCCGGCCATCCTGTTCGACTTCGGCGACATCCAGTCGTCCAGCAGCCGCCCCGGCACCATCGACCTCCTGGTGTCCGCCCCGCTGGCGCCCGGCGCGTCGCTCGCAGCCACCGTGACGGAAACCGAGGCGAACTCGTTCGGAACGCCGGCCATGGTCAGCGCCGCCACGGCGGCCATCGCCCTCAACGAGCCGTCGCTGCACATCCAGACCGCGACGGTTTATGCATCCAACGACCACGCCAACTGGACCGGCACCGGCGGCCCGTTCGGCTACAGCCCGGACTTCGGCCAGTTCGGCGGCATCATCAGCAGCGCCGGGCTGGCGACGGAGTCGTTTGCCGATCAGCTCTACGGCGTGGACGCCGGCGACGACGTCACCTTCGTGGTCGCGGTCGAAAACCTGATGCCCGGCGCCAAGGCCTACAACGTCTTGGTGCGCGCCACCTTGCCAAATGGGTTCGTGGTGCCGCCGGACGGGGATGCCAGCATCACCGTCTCGGACGGCGCCGGGACGCCGCTGGCCTATTCCGGCAACCTGTTCGACCCCCAGGGCGGCCTCCTGCTGGACCCGGGGGCGCCGATCGCCGGCTACGACGCCGACAGCGGCCAGAACATCCTGCTGATCAGCTACACGCTCCGCAGCACGGACCGGCTGGACCTCAGCGCGCCCGGCCACGCCAGCACGGCGCAGATCGTCAGCTACGCGACCGAGCCTGGCTGGGCCAACCGGGTGCCGCAGACCGCGGCGGCGGCCAACACGGCCAGGACCGGGGTGTTCAACATCCAGCCGGGCGTCGTGGTCGCCTTGGTCTCGACCGGCAACCCGGACGGTGCCAGCACGCTGCTGGCGCTTGGGGGGGCCGCGACGTTCCGGCTGACTGCGACCTTGCCCGAAGGCTTGAGCCGCGGGCTGGACCTTTCAATCGTGCTGCCCGTCTGGCTCACCGCGGTGTCGGCCCGGGTGGTGGCGGTCGGGGCCAACATCACAGCGCAGACCCAGGCGGCCGACGGCCATGGCGGGATCGCCTTCGGCGACACGCTGAACGCGCCGGACGGGCAGGACACGGCGGCCGACCAGGTGCAGATCGAGGTCACGGTCCGCCCGGACTCCCTGCCGGGCGGACCGGCCCCGCACACGCAGGCCATCCAGGCCGCGGTCAGCATCGGGCCGCCGGGGCAGGTGGGCACGGCGACGGGCAGCATCGCCGTGGGCGTCGCCGAACCGGCCGCGCCGAGGATCACCCAGGCATTCGCCGGCACGGGCCAGCTTGCGAACGGGCAGGTCGCGACCCTTCGCTTCACCATGACGGTGCCGGCCGGCTTCAGCAAAGACCTGCGCATCCTGGACAGCCTGCCGGCCGGCCTCGCTTACCTGCCGGGGTCGGCGCATGTCGTGCAGGCCGGCGGCGTCGCGTCGCGCGGCACGGCCACGCTGTCCGCGCCCTCGGAGCAAAGAACGGGATCGCTGCTCACCCTCGATTTCGGCGCGGTCGATGCGCTGGCATCGGCCACCCGCCAGGTGACGGTCGAGTTGCAGGCGCAGGTGGCCGCCTCCGTCGGCACCATGCTCATCAACTCGGTCACGGCCGACAGCGGCTATGCGTCCGCCGCCGCCGCGGCCCTGAGCGTCTTGGTTGCGAACACGGCGCCGACGCTCACGGGCCTTCCCGCCGTCACGGCCGCGCGGGACGACACGGCGCCGCTGCCATTCGCCGGCCTG
>CAXSEX010000645.1:0-2297 GCA_964236415.1 uncultured Acetobacteraceae bacterium
GCTGCTGGTGGCGGGCGGGCTGGCGGGCTACGGCATCTGGTCGCGGTCCCGGGCGGACGCGGACCTGAAGAAGAGCGCCGACGACGCGGCGGTGCCGCGCGTGCAGGTCACGGCGCCCAAGCCCGGCCCCAGCGAGCGGACGCTGAGCTTGCCCGGCAACATGGAAGCGTGGCTCCAGGCGTCCATCTACGGGCAGGTGACGGGCTACGTGTCGCATTGGGACAAGGACTACGGCGCGGCGGTGAAGGCGGGCGACGTGCTCGCGACCATTGACGCGCCGGCGCTGGACGCGCAGCTGGCCGCCGCCCGGGCGCAGCTCGCCACCGTGCAGGCCCGCTACAACCTGGCCGCCGTCACGGCCAAGCGCTGGTCGGCGCTGTCCGGCACGCAGGCGGTGTCCAAGCAGGACGTGGATGTCAAGAAGGCCGACGAGGCGGCGCAGAAGGCCGAGGTGGCGGCGGCGCAGCAGAACGTCGCCCGCTTCCAGGCGCTGGCGGCGTTCAAGCGGGTGGTGGCCCCGTTCGACGGCGTGGTCACGGCGCGCAACACCAACGTCGGCGACTACGTGGGCGCGGCGGGCGGCGACGCCACGGCGCGCAGCCCGTCCCAGGCGCTGTTCACCGTGGCCGACATCCACAAGCTGCGGGTGTTCGTGTCGGTGCCGCAGAACTTCTCGGACGGGCTGAAGGCGGGGATGTCGGCGACGCTTTCGCTGCCGCAGGAGCCGGGCAAGCAGATCCCGGCGCAGCTGCTGACCACCGCCCGGGCCGTGGTGCCGTCCACGCGCACGGTGGTCACGGAGTTGGTGCTGGACAACCCCAAGGAGGAGTACTGGCCCGGCAGCTACGTCAGCGTGCGGTTCACCTTTCCCGGCGAGCCGAACGTGCTGACGGTGCCGGAGCAGGCGCTGCTGTTCCGCGCCCAGGGCATGCAGGTCGCGCTGGTGGGCGGCGACAACAAGATCAGCCTGCGTGGCGTGACCGTGGGCCGCAACCTGGGCACGGAGGTGCAGGTGGTGTCCGGGCTGGCGGCGGGCGACAAGCTCGTGGCGAACCCGTCGCTCGGCCTGCTGGACGGGCAGGAGGTGAAGGTGGTGCAGCCGGCGCCGGGGGCCGACCCGAGCGGCAGCCAGGAGGCGGGCAAGCAGCCGGCGAAGTGAGGCGGCGGGGCGTGCGCCGGGCGGTGGCGGTGGCGGCCGTGCTGGCGATGCTGGGGGGGTGCGACCTCGCGCCGCGCTACGATCCTCCGCGCACCGTGCTGCCGGACAGTTGGCGCGGGCAGCGGCCGTTTGCCGTGGCCAACCCGCGGGACACCTTGCCGCGCGGCCCCTGGTGGGAGCGGTTCAACGATCCGCTGCTCACCCAGCTTGAACAGCGGCTGGCCGCGGACAACCCCAACCTGGACGCCATGCAGGAGCAGTACGTGCAGGCCCGCGCCGCCGTGGCGGTGGCGCGTTCGGGCCTTTACCCGCAGCTGACCGCAAACGTCCAGCCGTCGGAGAACAAGCAGTCGGTGCACCGCCTGTTCCGCAACCCGAACAGCACCACCCCGCTCATCGAGCCGAGCAACATCATCCAGGCGGGTGCGACGTGGGAGCCTGATTTCTGGCAGCGCATCCGCAACACGGAGCGCGAGGCGGCGCGGGCCGCGCAGTCCACGGCGGCGCTGGTGGCCAATGCCCGGCTCAGCTTGCAGGCGGAGCTGGCGTCCGACTACATCGCGCTGCGCGGCCTGGACGGGCAGGCGGCGATCTACCGCAACGCCGTGGCCGACTACGGGAAGTCGGTCCGGATCACGCGGCTGCGGCTGCGGGGCGACATCGGCTCCGCCGTGGACGTGGCGCGCGCGGAGGCGCTGCTCGGGTCCACGCAGGCGGCGCAGGCGGCGAACCTCGCGAACCGCGCGGTGCTGGAGCACGGCATCGCCATCCTGGTCGGCGCCAACCCGAGCACGTTCTCCATCCCGGTGGACGAGAAGAGCAGCATCGCCAACCCCGCCCTGCCCGTGGGCGTGCCGTCCCAGCTGCTGGAGCGGCGGCCCGACATCGCGAGCGCCGAGCGGCAGATGGCGGCGGCGAACGCGGCCATCGGCATCACGCGGGCGGCGTTCTATCCCCGGATCACCATCAGCGCGACCGCCGGGTTCCAGGACACCGGGTTCAACCTGGCCAACCTGCCGAACAGCCTGTGGTCGGTCGGCGCCAACGCGCTGCTGCCGCTGTTCGAGGGCGGGCTGCGCCGGGCCGCGCTGCTGCAAAGCTGGTCGCAGTTCGCGCAAACGCGGGACGGCTACCGCGC
>CAXSEX010000646.1:0-2265 GCA_964236415.1 uncultured Acetobacteraceae bacterium
ATCACCATGAAGAAGATCATGATGAGGCCATGCGCCGTGACCGTGGCGTTCCACGCCTGGCCCGATGCGAAATACTGCAGGCCAGGGTTCTGTAGCTCCATCCGCATATGGACCGACAACGCCACGCCCACGATTCCCGCGATGATGGCGAAGATCAGGTAAAGCGTGCCGATGTCTTTGTGGTTGGTGCTGAACAACCAGCGGTTCACGAAATTCGGGGCATGCCCGTGATCGTGGTCCTGGTCGTGATCGTGGGTCGTCGCCGACATGTCCTTGTGCTCCCTCGCGTCAACCGATGTGGGTCAGCGCCGTGTATTCTCAACCGCCGCCAGGCGCCGCTCGCCCTCGGCACCAGCGCCTTCTGGGGCGGGGTCGCCGTTGGCGGCGAACTTCGTCTTGGCTGCCTCGATCCAGGCCGCGAAATCCTTGTCCGTCATCGCCTCGACCGCGATGGGCATCGCGCTGTGGTTGGTGCCGCAGATCTGGTTGCACTCGCCGTAGTACACGCCAGGTTGGTCCACCCTCACCCACGTCTCGATGGTGCGCCCAGGGATGGCGTAGCGCTGCACGCCGAGCGAGGGTATGAAGAAGCTGTGGATCACATCCCCGCTGGTGGTCAGGATGCGAATGTTCTTGCCCGCGGGCACCACCACACGGTTGTCCACTTCCAGCTGACGAAGCTGGCCGGGCTTCAGGTCATCGGCCGCGATCATGTAGCTGTCGAACTTGACGCCGCCCTGGTCGGGGTAGTCGTACTCCCAATACCACTGGTGGCCGACGACCTTGATCGTCATGTCCGCCGCCTCCGTCCGGTCCTCGAAGTAGATCATCCGGAAGGACGGGATGGCGATGATCACCAGGATCAACACCGGCAGCACCGTCCAGGCGACTTCCAGCGTGGTGTGGTGGCTGATGCGGCTCGCCTTCGGGTTGACCGACGCCCGGAAGCGCCACACGCAGTAGATCAGCAGCGCCGCCACGAAGATGGTTACGGCGGCCATCAGCCAGATCACCATCGCATGCAGCCCCTCGATCCCCTGCTGGACCGGGCTGTGCGCCGGCTGGAAGCTGAGTTGCCAATTGTGGGGCGCCTGCGCCCAGGCCGGCCCGGCGGCCGCCATCAGCAAAACGGTGAAAACTGCGGCGCGGAGCCGCGGGAAAGCCTGCATCGTCCGTTTATCCCACCTGCATGGTGCCCGGACCAAGCCCGGGGCATCCGGACGGCGTATCGGACAGCTTGCGTTTGATCAAGCCGCGGTCCGGCCTGGTCCCACTTAGTTGGGCAGGCTCACCAAGGTGAAAAGGCCCAGCGGCGGCACGGACGCGAATTGCGCATGCGCCTGGTCCTCGTCCGGCAGCAGCGCGTCGCGCGAGAAGTCGGGATGCCAGCCGAGCTTGCGGGACGCCGGGGCCAGCGCCCGCTCCGCCCACCAGCGCGGGCCACGCTCGGCGGCGAAGTGGTTGACGAACAGCAGGTGCCCGCCCGGACGCACCACCCGGCGCATCTCGGCCAGCAGCCGCCGCGGGTTCGGCACGACGGAGGCCACGAACATCGCCACCGCGATGTCGAACGACCCCGCGTCGAAACCCGTCGCCTCCGCATCGACCTCCACCAGCGCCTCGACGTTGGCGAGGCCCGCCGACTTCACCCGGGATCGCGCGAAGGCCAGCATCTCGGCCGACAGGTCGATGCCAGTGATCCGCTTGCCGCCCGAGTAGTGCGGCAAGGCGAGGCCGGTGCCCACGCCGACCTCCAGCACGTGCACCCCGGGCAGCGCGTTCACCCGCTCCACCGCGCGGCGCCGGCCAAAGGCCGACACACCCCCGAACACGGTGTCATACACCCCGGCCCACCGCCGATAAGCGGCGCGAACGGAGTCGGCATCGAGAGCGGTGTGACGCTCGCGCGGAAGGGCAGTCTCGAATAGCGGCATGATGTCTCCGCGTAACCCCTAAACCGCGGCACCGCCGGGATCAAGGGCGCGGGCGGAACATCTGCATGGACGAAAGCTGAGGGCGAAGGGTGGGAGGCGCTACGCCGCATCCTCCCGGCGGTCGCGCACTTTCACGTAGGCCAATGCCGCGTGCTGTGCGCAGTACGGCTTCCCCGCCATCGCGCCGTCGTCGCAGAAGCGGAAGCTCGCGGTGCCGGGGTCGCCGATCGGCCAGCAGCAGGTTGACACCCGCGCCGCGGCGCGCGGCACCGGCACGGCGCGAAGCTGCACCGGCGCCTGCGGCGACGGCATGTGCCGCGGCAACGGCGCA
>CAXSEX010000647.1:0-2243 GCA_964236415.1 uncultured Acetobacteraceae bacterium
ACGCCGCCATAGGACAGGTTGGCCTGCACCACCAGGTTCTGGTTGATCTGCACCAGCCCGGCTTCCAGCCGGTGCGCCAGATCAAGGCCCACGCGCAGGTTGTTGGTCCACAAGGAAGCCGCCAGCCCGTACTCGGTGCCGTTCGCCGCCGCCAAGGCCGCCTCCGCGTCGTCGAACGGGAACACGCAGGTGACGGGTCCGAAGATCTCCTCCTGCACCAGCCGGCTGTCGTCCGGCAGGCCACTGAAGATGTGAGGCCGGATGAACAGGCCCTTCCGCAGGGCCGGGTCGGACGGCATGGCGCTGCACGCGCGGCCGGTGGCGCCGGGCGTCGCCAGCCCTTCCTCGATGAAGCCTTCGACCTTCTTGAACTGGTCCGGGCTGATGATGGTGCCGATGTCGGTCGCCTCGTCGAGCGGGTCGCCCATGACCATGGCGTCCACCTTGGCCGCCAGCGCGTCCACGAACCGCTGGAAGATCGGGCGCTCCACGTAGATGCGGCTCGCCGCGGTGCAGCTTTGGCCCTGCCGGGTGAAGCGCATGGAGGTGATGGCGCCCATCACCGTCTTGTCGAAGTCGCAGTCGGCGAACACGATCATCGGACTCTTGCCGCCCAGCTCCAGGGTCGCGGGCACGAGCTTCTCGGCGGCGGCCTTGGACACGATGCGCCCGACCTCCACGCTGCCGGTAAACGTCACCTTGCGCACCAGCGGGTGCGCCACCAGCGGCCCGCCGCACTCCGGCCCGAAGCCTGACAGCATGTTGAAGCAGCCCGGCGGCAGCACGCGGTTCATCAGCTCGCAGATGCGCAGCACCGCGAGCGGCGCCTCCTCCGCCGACTTCACGACGACCGTGTTGCCCGCGACCAAGGCCGGCGCCACCTTCAGCGCCATCAGCAGCATCGGCACGTTCCACGGGATGACCGCGCCGACCACGCCCAGCGGCTCGCGCACCGTGACCGACAGCACGCCGGGGGCGAAGGGCACCGTTTCTCCCTTCAGCTCGCCGCCGAGGCCGCCGTAGAACTCGAAGATGTCGGCGACGGTCTGCGCTTCCACCCGGCTTTCGGTGCGCAGCGCCTTGCCGGTTTCCAGCGCGATCAGCCGGGCGAGTTCCTCCACGTGGTCCCGCAGCAGGGCCGCGCACCGCGCAACGGTGGCGCCGCGCTTGCGGGCCGGGACCTTGGCCCAGGCCTTTTGCGCGGCGTCCGCGTCCCGCACCGCGGCCTCCACGTCGGCGGCGTCGCCCTCCGCGGCGTGCGCGACCTCAAGCCCGGTGGCCGGGTTCACGACGGCGAAGGTCTTGCCCGAGCGCGCCGAGACGAAGTGCCCGCCGATCAAGTGCTTGCCCGACAGCGCGGTCGCCAGCGCTTGCTGATCCAGCATGGGGGCGTCCGGGGTGGGGTGGGGCCGGTCGAGCATTGGGTTTGCCTCGGGATGCGGGGTGCATATAACGCTCTGCCGAGAATGGACCCACCCATGGACCCGAACAAGGGCGCGGAGACCGAACCAGCATGACCAGCCCCCAACCCTCCGGCCCGCTCGCGGGCCTGACCGTGTTCGACCTTTCCCGCGTCCTGGCCGGGCCGACCTGCGTGCAGATGCTGGCCGATCTCGGCGCCGACGTGGTCAAGATCGAGAAGCCCGGCTCCGGCGACGACACGCGCGGCTTCGCGCCGCCGTTCATGCCGGGCACCGGGGAAAGCGCCTACTTCGTGGGCGTGAACCGCAACAAGCGGTCGGTCACGCTCGACATCGCCAAGCCCGAGGGCCAGGCCATCGCGCTGGAGCTGATCGCGAAAAGCGACATCCTGGTGGAAAACTTCAAGGTCGGCGCGCTGGCCAAGTACGGCCTGGGCTACGAGCAGCTGCACGGGCGGTTCCCGGGCCTGGTGTATTGCTCCATTACCGGCTTCGGGCAGACCGGGCCGTATGCGCCGCGGCCGGGCTACGACAGCCTGATCCAGGCGATGGGCGGCGTCATGAGCCTGACGGGCGAGCCGGATGGCCTGCCGCAGAAGGTGGGCGTGCCGGTCGCGGACCTGTTCGCCGGGCTGTATGGCTGCATCGGCGTGCTGGCGGCGCTGCGCCACCGGGACGCGACGGGGCAGGGGCAGCAGGTGGACATCGGCATGCTGGACACGCACGTCGCGTGGCTGGCGAACCAGGGCATGAACTACCTGGCAACCGGGGAGAACCCGGCGCGGCTGGGCAACCAGCATCCCAACATCGTGCCCTACCAGG
>CAXSEX010000648.1:0-2242 GCA_964236415.1 uncultured Acetobacteraceae bacterium
GAGGTGGCGCCCCTCGCCTTCATGCGTGGCCGCACCCTCGCGCACGCCTTTGTCATCCTGGACGAGGCGCAGAACACGACGCCCGTGCAGATGAAGATGTTCCTGACCCGCATGGGCGAGGGCACGCGCATGGTGATCACCGGCGACCTGAGCCAGATCGACCTGCCGCCGGGCCAACGCAGCGGGCTGCGCGACGCGCTCGACACGCTGGACGGCCTGCCCGGCATCGGCATCACCCGGTTCGGGGTGCGCGACGTGGTGCGCCACCCGCTGGTCGCCGCCATCGTCGGCGCCTACGAGCAGCGGGCGCAGGCCCAGCGCGACGTGGGGCTGCCCGAGGCTGGGCCGCGCGGCCCGCGCGGCCGGCCGCGGACCGAGCCGCCCGCCGACCTCCAGGACACCAATGGACCCTGACAGCAGACGTGGCCCCGCTTCGGCGGGGCTTATCGACGATGCCGCCATCATCGTGGCCGACCCAAGATGGCGGCGGTTCGCGCCGCGCGCCGAGCTGATGGCCGGCCGGGCTGCGCGGGCCGCGGGTGGCGCTGGAACCGTGGTCCTCGCGTCCGACCTGGCGGTGAAGCGGCTGAACGCGCGGCACCGCGGCCGGAACAAGGCGACCAACGTGCTGACCTTCGCAACCGGGGACGTGATCCTGGCCTTGGGCGTCGTGCGGCGGGAAGCCCGGGCCGCCGGGCGGCGGCCGTCGCATCACCTGGCCCACCTTGTCGTGCATGGTGCGCTGCACCTGCGCGGCCACGACCACGCCCTGCCCGGCGAGGCCCGGCGCATGGAGATGGCGGAAACGCGGCTGCTGCGCCGCATGGGCGTGCCCGACCCATGGCGCACGGCGCGGCGCCGGCCATGAGCGCGACCCAACGAAGCTTCCTGAACCGGGTGCAGCAGTTGCTGCGCGGGCGCCAGCCCGAGCACAACGTGCGGGAAAGCATCGCCGAGCTGGTCCAGCAATCCGCCGACGACAGCCAGACCCACGGCACCGTGCCCGAACTCGACCGACAGGAACGGGCGCTGATCGCCAACGTGCTGCGGCTCCGCGGCAAGTCGGCCGACGACGTGATGGTGCCCCGGGCCGACATCATCGCCATGCCGGTCGATGTCACGTTGGAACAGGCGCTGGACCAGATCCGCCGGGAAGGCCATTCGCGCCTACCGGTGTTTCGCGAGCAGTTGGACGAAATTGTGGGCATGGTCCACATCAAGGACGTGTTCGCTTATGTCGGCCGTCCCGATGCGTTCAACCTTGAAGCCCTGCTGCGCCTGCCGCTGATGGTGGCGCCGCAGATCCCGGTGCTGGACCTGCTGCTGCAGATGCGCCAGGCACGGATGCACCTGGCGCTGGTGGTGGACGAGTACGGCGGCATCGACGGCCTGCTCACCATCGAGGACCTGGTGGAGGAGATCGTGGGCGACATCGCCGACGAGCACGACGAGGTCGAGGGTCCGATGATCGTCGAGCGCCCGGACGGGGCGCTTGACCTCGATGCCCGGCTGCCGATCGAGGACTTCGAGACGCGGTTCGGCCAAACGCTGACGGAGGACGAGCGCCAGGCCGACATCGACACTGTCGGCGGCCTGGTGTTCACCCTGGCCGGCCGGGTGCCGGCGCGCGGCGAGGTGATCAGCCATGCCTCGGGGCTGGAGTTCCGCATCCTGGACGCCGACGCCCGCCGCATCCGGCGGCTCAGGGCACGGCGGCCCGTGCAGCAGGCGGCGGAGTAAGCGGCGCGGCATCCCCTGCCACTTGCATCAAGCGCCGCTTTTGGCCACATGTGCTGGCATCTGGACTGCACCGGTCCGCATTCCCCAGTCTTCATATCTAAGGTAAACCGATGTTCATCGAGACCGAAGGCACCCCGAACCCGGCCACGCTCAAGTTCCTGCCCGGGCGGGACGTGATGGGCGACGGCACCGCCGATTTCGCCGGGCCGGACACCGCAGCCCGCAGCCCGCTCGCCACCGCGCTGTTCGCCCTGCCCGGCGTGGCGCGCGTGTTCCTGGGCGGCGACTTCATCACCGTGACCAAGTCCGACATCGCTGAGTGGCAGGCGCTGCGGCCCCAGGTGCTTGGCGTGATCATGGAGCACTTCGTTGCCGGCCGGCCGGTGATCGAAGGCAGCGGCGCCGCGGTGGACGAGGACGTGTCGCCCGAGGACCAGGAGATCGTCGATCAGATCAAGGAGCTGCTTGACAGCCGCGTGCGCCCGGCGGTCGCCAGCGACGG
>CAXSEX010000649.1:0-2241 GCA_964236415.1 uncultured Acetobacteraceae bacterium
TTGCGATGGAGCGGATGCGGTCTGGCATGGCCATGAGGGCGTTCCAGGCGGTGCAGCACGCGTCGACGATGGCGTCGTAGTCGGCGAACACGCGGTTGGAGAGCTGGTTCTGCCGAAGGTGTTGCCACACGTTTTCCTGCGGGTTCAGCTCGGGTGAATACGGCGGCAGGCGGAGCAGGCTGACATTGCCGGGCACCCGCAGCCGCCCGCCGGTCTGGTGCCAGCCCGCCCCGTCCAGCACGACCACGGCGTGCGCGCCCTTTGCGACATGGCGGCCGATCTCGGCCAGGTGCAGGCTCATGGCCTCGGCATTGGCGTGGGGCAGCACCAAGGCCGCGCCGACGCCACGGTCGGCGCATACGGCCCCGAACAGGTAGGCCGACTGGCGGCGCTGGTCGCGCAGGGCAGCCGGCCGGCTGCCCTTGTCGGCCCAGACATACGTAAGGGTGCCTTGTTGGCCGACGCGGGCCTCGTCCTGGTGCCAGACCTCGATGGGCGTTTTGGCCGCCCGCACAGCTTCGGGCAGGGCTGCGATCACAAGGGCGGTGAACCCGGCCCGAAAGACGCCTGCGCCGCAGCGTCCGCCTTGGGATGGCGCGGGCGCGTGGACACGCGGGCGAAGCGCAGCCGATGCAGCAGCTTGCCGACGCTGCGCTCGTGCAAGGCGACGCCCCACTCACGTGCGATCCGCGCCTGGATGTCCACGCAGCGCCAGCGCACGACGCCGTCCACCGCGACATCGGGTCCGGTGCGTATCCAGTCCGCGACCTCGGCCTCCTGCTCGGGCGAAAGCCGGGGCGGCGCGCCGCCGCCATGCCGGTCGCCCAAGCCCGCAAGGCCGTCCGCGTTGTAGCGACGCACCCAGTCGCACAAGGTTTGCCGGTCCATGCCGGCCGCCCGCGCCGCATCCGCACGCTTGTGCCCGTCCAGGATCAACGCCAAAGCCAGCAGCCGACGCACAACGGAGGCGTCCGCCATACAGGCCGCATGTCGGCGCAATTCCGCCGCCGTATGTTCCATGCGCGTGATCGCAACCGTCATGTCCGCCTCTACCCTCGTGTAGGCGAACCCAACCACTCCGAACCGAGCCGGACCTACTCACGTTTGGGTCAGAGCAAATGGCCGTTGGTATAAGGCGGCATGGCAGTCCGCTGCTCGCACGTCCGCGACCTAAGCGGCGCTGCAACGGGTTTGCCTGCCGCCCACAAAGGCGCACAGGGTCCGACGCTAGGGCTGAGCAGCCCGGTTCGGGACCATCGCATCTTGTGGAGGAAGGGCGCAGGACAAATATCGCGGGAGACGGGTAAGCGGGCAGGGCACGCTGAGCAGCGGCGGTGCCGTTGGTCGAGTAGCCGTTTTGCCTGTTGACGACGTGACCCCTACCGAAAAAGATGGCGACGCCTTGAAGGCGCCGCCAAGTTTAGGGAGGAAACGTCCGGCAACGCCGAAACGACGCTGCCAAGTGTGCAGTGCGCCTTCTCGAAGCGGCATTGCAAGCGCTTCGTGCGCTGCAACATCGCTGTCCCCTTCACCAAGGCTTGAGGATCGCCGGTGGCGAGCCTTGGCCTGCCCCGCTTTCAGTTTGTGTGAAAGAACGGTGCCACCCTTGCCCGATTCATCTTCCCCGAATGCCCCCGACACTCTGTCCGTCGAGGAGCGCATGCGCCGGGCACTCGGCCTGACCGGCGAGCGCAGCGGCCGGAGCAGCCCGCCCTAGGCCGAACGGCCGCAAGCGGGTCCTCCAGGCCGGTCTGCCGGCTGCTCCTCGGCCCACAAGCCGCGTCACCGCTTCGTGCAGGACGGCACCGTGCCGGTCACGATCCTCAACCGGCACCGCCCCGACGAGGCTGATGGGTCGTCTGCAAGCCACGCCGCCATCGAAGCGACATTGCAGGACGAGCGCACCGCCCGAGCAAAAGCAGAGCGGTCGCTTCAGGAGGCGCTCGCGACGGTCCACGACCTGCAAACCAAGCTGGGGCATGCCGATCTGGCACATAGGGAGGTGCTGGCCAGGGCGCAGGCGGCACGCGCCGAAGCGGATGCCCTCCGGGCTGAGCACCAGGAGCAGGCGCGGCGCTGGAGCCAGGACCTTGGGGCCGGACGTGCCGCACACGCTGCGACCAAAGCCGCGCCGGCCGTCGAACCCGTCGTCAAGGCGCAGGAGGCCGCATCGGCGCTCGCGCCGAGGGTTGCGGCCAAGCGGACGCGCAAGACCGCCGAACCGCGGCAGCGGGAGCTGCA
>CAXSEX010000650.1:0-709 GCA_964236415.1 uncultured Acetobacteraceae bacterium
CACGACCGGCCAGCGTTCCGGCCCGGCAGCCAGGGAGTGCGGCGTGTCTGCGGCCAGCGCCTGTCCGGATACCGGGCTGGACAACGCGCCGTCCGGCCACCGCGTCACGGCAGTCCGGCGTCCCGCAGCACCGCCTGGTGGAAGCTCTGGGTGGGGCCGGCATGCACCAGGTCCATGTCGTCCAGCGCCTGATCCACCGTGAAGCGGGCCACCTGGTCGTAGTGCCGCATCTGCAGCACGCGGTCGATCACGTCGGCCGCATGGAACGCCCGGCCCACCGCGGTCGAGGCGTCCGGGATGGCCGCCAGCGCGGCGCCGGTCGCCTCGGACAGCGGCGCGGGGAGCGTCGCGAGTTCGCGGGCGAACAGCCGCCGCATGACCGGGCCGAGATGGCCGCCCAGCAGCATCTCCCCGGCGAACCCGCTGTCGGGCAAGAGCGCGTTGTGCAGGTGGTGCGCCATGCCGGCCAGGAACGCCGCCACCGGGTCAGCCCCATAGCGTGGCGACAAGACGACCGCCAGCACCGCCACGGCCATGCAATGGTCGCCGTGGCCCTCGGGCGGCTCCAAGACGATGCGCGGCTTGCCCGGGCACGTCGCGCCGGCACGGGGCTGGCGGACCAGGGCCTCGGCGAACGCAGGCGCCGTCCCAGGCCGAAGCGTCCGGCCGAGCCGGTCTCGAAGCCGTGCTGCCAGCGCGGGGTCAACCG
>CAXSEX010000650.1:719-2226 GCA_964236415.1 uncultured Acetobacteraceae bacterium
TCGATGCCGCCGAGCCGGGCAGCCGCGACTGCGTCGGCGGTGGCCAGCAACGCCACATCCAGCGGCGCCTGGCCCGCGAGCAGGGCGCCCCAGGCGCCGCGGAACAGCCGGGACGCCAGGCTGTCGGGGCTGGACGCATCCCGGATGCGCTTCAGGTCACCCAACTCTGCCGCAAGCGGCACAAAGCCGGCCAGGTCGGACACCTGGCCGCTCACGTCATCCAACATGCTGCTAACCCGCGGTGGCCATGCTCAAGCGGCCAGCCAATCGAGAAGCGCACGCTCCTGCACCGGGAAGCTGTGTTCCTCCCGCTTGCCGGCCCGCGTCATGGGAGCCTTGAAGAACATGCCAAGCTGCTCCTTGATGCCGCCCGCGCCACGCTGACGGGCCAAGTCGAGCACCCGGGCGATCTCGATGACCAAGGGCGCCGCGAGGATGCTGTCGCGGCACAGGAAGTTGACCTTGATCTGCATCTTCTGGCCAAGGAAGCCGACGAGGTCGATGTTGTCCCAGGCTTCCTTGTTGTCGCCGCGCGGCTTGTAGTAGCGGATATCGACGATGTGGTCCTCGACGGGATAGCCGAGGATGTCGTCGAGCACCGAACCCTTGGTGTTCAGCTTGCTTTTCAGGCTGTCGGGATTGTCCAACGCCAGGCCGTCGCGGTTGCCGAGGATGTTGGTGCTGAACCAGCCCTCCACATACAGGCTGCGGCTGCGGAACGCCGGGGCGAGGACGGTTTTGATGAAGGTCTGGCCCGTCTTGCCGTCCTTGCCGGCCACGGGGACGTTGCGGCGCTCGGCCAAGGTGGTCAGGGCCGGGATGTCCGCGGCGAGGCTCGGCGTGAAGTTGCCGTAGGGCACGCCCTCGACGATGGAGGCATAGGCATACAGCATGGCCGGGCTGATGGCCGGGTCGCTGCTGTCGAGGCCCTTCTCGAAGCCCTCCGGCGTATGGAGCGCGCTGGCCGCCTTGTCGGGCCACCGCTCGACCGAGGCCAGGTTCACGACCACCAGGTTCTCGATTCCCGAGGTTTCGCGGTAGCGGCGGATGTCCTCGCGGATCCGGTCCACGGCCTCCCGGTGCGACCCGGCAGCGACCTTGTTGGCGCCGTCCACGTTCTTGCAGAAGTCAACGCTGCCCACGGCAGGCCAGGGCGTCATCCCGCGCAGCGCCGGCGCCACGATCCCGGCCTGCTCGCCATCGAGCACCCGGTGCTCCCGCACCGCGTTCTCCAGGTTCTCGCCGTTCAGGTCCCAGCCAGCGAAGTGCAGGTTGCGGTAAGCCGCGATCCCCGAAGCGCCCACGCCGGCCAGCGGCAGGCCCGCCATGTCATTGGAGCCGGCGCGCAGCATTTCGATGCCCGCTGCCGCCGTGGTGGCGACGGCGCCGCCCAGGCCCACGACAAGCACGCCAACACGCCGTCCTGTCGTGGACACGTCTAGCCCGGTATCAGGCATCAGGATTTCTCTTCTTGTTGAGGGCCGCACCCGGAATGGGGGCCTTGTGG
>CAXSEX010000651.1:0-2215 GCA_964236415.1 uncultured Acetobacteraceae bacterium
GCTGTCAAGCGACACCAGGAACTGGACAGTTTTGACGTGGAGAACTGGACAGTTGCCTCAAACCGTCTCGCTGCTCGCGTCGGCGCTGCTTCGTTTGAGCAGTCCTGAGCGCCGTTTTTCGCGCAGCCGGTAGCTGTCGCCGCGGATGGTCAACACGTGACTGTGGTGCAAAAGCCGGTCCAGGATCGCGGTCGCCACCACCTGGTCGTTGAGGACCATGCCCCATTCGCTCACGCTGCGGTTGCTGGTTATCAGCATGCTGCCGCGTTCATAGCGGCGGCTGACCAGGGCAAAGAACAGGTGCGCGGCCTGGGTCTCGAACGGCAGGTAGCCGAACTCGTCCACGATCAGCAGCTTCGGCTTGGCGTAGCGCGTGAGCCGCTCCTCCAGCCTTCCCTCCGCCTGCCCCTTCACCAGGCCGGTGATCAGCGCCACGGCCGAGGTGAACAGCACCGAGTAGCCCTGCCGCACCGCCTCGCGCCCGAGCGCCACGGCAAGGTGCGACTTGCCCACCCCAGGCGGCCCCTGGATCAGCAGCGTGTCGCCGCCAGCTACCCACCGGCACGCGGCAAGGTCGCGCAACTGCTTGGGGTCAAGCGAGGGCTGGGCGGCGAAGTCGAACGCCTCCAGCGTGCGCGCATAGGGGAACTTGGCAATGCCCATCCCCATCTGGATGCGACGCTCCTCGCGGTGCGCCACCTCCGCCTCGCACAGCAGGGCCAGCGTCTCGGGCAGGGTCAGGTCCCGTCGCGCCGCCTCGTCCAGCAGGCCGTCAAGCCGGTCGCGCATCGCAGTCAGCTTCAGCCTGCCCAGCAGATCCGGCAACGCCGCCGCGGCGGCGCTCACCACCTGCCCCCCACGGCCTGCTCATACTCCGCCAACGGCCGCAGCAGGTCGGCACCGGGTGGGATCGTGGCCATCGCGGCCTCAGGCCGCTGCGGACCCATGTCGCCCACCACGATGCCGTGCAGGTGGGCCGCGTCCACGCAGCGCTCGCGCCGACCCTGCCGCTGCGCGTGGCGCGCCACCTCCACGCCTGCGTGCAGGATCCGGATCTCGCCGCCGCTGACCACGACGCTGACCTGCGCGCCGATCAGCCGCCAGGGCACGCTGTAGTGGTTGGTGTCCACGTCAACGCAGGCGTCATTCTGAACCTTGCGCGTCAGCTCGCGCATCTGCCGGAACGGCGGACGGCCACACAGCGGCTGCAATGCCGCCGCCTCGTCGCGCTCGAACCGCGCCATCGGCGCCTCGCCCGTCGTGCCATGCACCCGCACGTCGGCCACCTCGCGCATCCACCAGGCCAGGTGTGCTTCCAGCGCCGCCCAGGACGCGAAATCCCGGCCTGCGATGGCGTTGCGCTTGACGTAGCCCACGCCCCGCTCGTCCTTGCCTTTGGTCCGGGCGCGATACGGCGCGCAGGCGACCGGCCGCACGGCCCAATACCGGGCAAAGGCGTGGAAGCGCGCGTTGAACGTCACCTCCCGCGTGCCCGCGTCATGGTGATCGACAAGGGCCTTGGCATTATCGAGCAGCACCTCCCCAGGCAACCCGCCAAAGTGCTCAAACGCGCCCTCGATACCGTCGAACCAGGCCGACTGCCGTTCATGGCGGAACGCGCGGACATACACCCGGCGCGAATAGCCCAGCGTGGCGACAAACAAGTACACCCGCACCGCCTCATCGCCGATCCGCACGCCGCGCTCGCCGAAGTCGATCTGCAACTGGCAGCCCGGCGGGGTCTCGAACCGCACCGTCGCCAGCGCCTCCGCCGCAAGCTCCTGCCGCAGGTGAGCCACCGCCCGCTCCACCGTGCGCAAGCTGGCGGCGATGCCCAGCTCGCCCGCCAACTCCTGGCGCACCACGTCCGCGTTGCCGCGATGGCGGCGGAACCGCTCGGCCAGCCACACCTCATGCCCAGCCAGCAGCCCAGGCCGCTCAGGCGAGCGATACGGCGCCCAACCATCCGCCGCGACATAGCGCCGCACCGTCATCGGGCTGCAGCCAACCTCCCGACCGATCCGCCTCAGCCCCCAGCCAAGCCGATGTAGATGCAGCATCGACGCGACCTCGTCCGGCACTCTCATCAAACTCCTCCGCGGCCGCTCCAGCCGCTGGAGAAACTCAACTACCTCAGCCATGTCTCCGAACTCCCAACCTCAAGGGCGTCCAGTTCTCCTCGTCGCCGCCGTCCAGTTTGCCGTGTCGCCCGACA
>CAXSEX010000652.1:0-2212 GCA_964236415.1 uncultured Acetobacteraceae bacterium
CGGCAGTTCTTGTCGCGGAGCTTGGCCGACTTCAGGCTGTTGCGGATCTTCATGGCACGACTTTCGGGGCGCGGCGGCCCAGGGTGAGGTTCGGATCGGACAGGCCGCGCTGGTTACTGGCCGGGGCGCGCGGTGTCAAGGCGGGGTGGCAGCCCGGGCGGCAGCGGCGGCCCGGACGATAAAAAGGGTCACCAGTCCTCGCATCGCAACCCGGTCACGCGGGTGAACTCCCCAAGATTGCCGGTCACCGCCACCAAGCCCCGGCTGCGCGCATGGCCTGCGATCATCAGGTCGTAGGGGCCGATGGTTTGGCCTTGCCGCTCCAACATCGCTCTGATCTCGCCGTAATGCGCCGCCGCGTCCGCATCGAAATCCAACACGTCAATGCGTCCGGTGAAATCCATGACCTGGCGCCGGCCCTCGGCAGGCCTCGCGGACTTTTCCGCCCCGTAAAGCAACTCCGCCACCGTCACCACCGATATGCACAACCCCGGGGTAGCCTCGTTGAACCGCTCTTGGAGGCCCTTCGGGCGATCCCGGATGACCCGGATGCACAAGTTGGTGTCGAGCATGTGGGTCAGCACCTAGAACGCCTCGCGGTCCTGCATCGGCGGCTGGTTCCGCTCTCCGAGGTCGAAGCCTGGCGATGCGAAGAAATCGTCCCACACCGCATTGGACGGCACGATCACCCGGCGCGGTCCGTCCCGCAGCACCGTGACCTCCCGCACTCCCTTCGGGAACGCAACATCCTTGTTCAACCGCACGGCTTGCGACTTGTTGGTGTGGAAAAGCGTTGTCCGGGACACGTTGGGATGTCTTTCGCTGGATGTACATAATGTATATCCAAGAACGGCAATGCCGTCAAACCGCCTGCGGGACCGGGATCGCGCGGAGGGAGGGTCATCGGGAGCGGCGTCCGCCCCATATGCCGGGCAGGCCCCCGCATAGGACACTCTTGATGAACGACCGCGCCACCTGGACCGCGTTCCTGCTGATGTGCTTCGCGCTGGTTGGCCTGACCGGGCTGTTTGCGACGTATGCCACCACGATCCCGTGGGAGCGCGCGCTGATCCGCACCGGCACGCTGGACCAGGTGCTGGCCGCCGCCCGCGCGCCGGACGCGGCGCCGCAGCTTGAGGCGCTCCGCCCCGCGCTCGGCCCGGACGCGGACGCCGTGCTGTCCGGCCCCGGCGAGCTTTGGGACCGCGTGGCCGCCCAGCGCCGCATCGTCCTGGACGAGCAAGGGCGGGAAGCGCGCAGCGTCGCGCACCGGGTCCGCGTCATGGTGGGCACCGTGACGCTGCTGGCGGCGCTGGTGGGCGCGGGGATCATGGCGCTGGCAGGCCGCCGGGCCGACGACGCCACGGCGTCGCGCTGGGGCGCCGACGTCATCGCGTCGCGCTGGGGCGCCCATGCAACCTCCGCCGTGGCGCGCGTTCTAACCCCCGCACACCCCGAACGGAGCCGCGCCATGAAGCAGCCGCATACCGAGGAAACGATCGACCACACCGACGGCCAGCAGGACACCGGCAACCACAAGAAGCCCGGCGCGCCCGACGCCGGCGGCGCGGACAAGCTCGGCGGCACCCGCGCGGGCGCGGAGAACCTGGAGCACCCGAAGGCCGGGAAGCCGCCGGGCACGCCGGCCTGACCCTTATCGCCTAGTTTTGACCGGGGACCGCCGCCCGTTCGGCGGTCCCGCCTTGCCCGGCGGTGCGCGCTGCTTCCAATTTGCGTGCCGCCCCCGTTGGCGATACTTGAACCCGAATACCCCGGGGCCACGTCCTTCGCATGAACCGCATCCCGCCTGTCATCGACATGGCTCCTGACGGCACGTTCCGCCCCAAGCCGCCCGGCATGCGCGCGCCTCTGTCGTTCAAGCTGCTGCTGGCGGCGACCATCGTAGCCGTGCTCGCCGGTGCCGCCGCGGTGGCGGCGTTGGCGCTGTGGATCGCGGCGCTGCTGCTGCCGGTGGTGGTGATCGCCGCCTTTGTCGCGTGGGGCGCCTACAAGTACCGCGCCTGGCGCCGCCGGGGTGTGTCTGGTAGTGCGCGGTCGGTTTACCCCCGCTTCCGCTGAGCATCGGCCGCGACGGCGCCCGACGCCGCGGTTGATTTCGCGAGGGCGATGAACCATGACTGCCGGGATGGACCCTCAACCGCTGACGCAGCCCAAGCTTTCCACAGGGACCGCCGGTCTCGACGCCATCCTG
>CAXSEX010000653.1:0-2202 GCA_964236415.1 uncultured Acetobacteraceae bacterium
CATCCTCGACGACCCCGAGGCGTCGGCCAACGACCGCTTCGTGGCGCTCGACCTGTTGAAGAACGCAGGGATAGCGGCGGGCGGCGTGCTTCCGATGTGCCAGGACACCGGCACGGCGCTGGTGTTCGGCAAGAAGGGCCAGCGCGTGTGGGTGGAGGGCGACGAGGAGGAGGCGCTGTCCTACGGCGTCCACCGCAGCTACACCGAAAGCAACCTGCGCTACTCGCAGATGGCACCGCTCAGCATGTTCGAGGAGCAGAACACCGGCAACAACCTGCCGGTGCAGTTCGACATCGCGGCGGCGCCGGGCGAGCACCATGCGGACGAGATGCTGCTGATGTTCATCGCCAAGGGCGGCGGGTCCGCGAACAAGAGCTTCCTGTTCCAGGAAACCCGGGCCATCCTCAACCCGGCGAAGCTGCTGGATTACCTCGGCACCCGCATCCGCACGCTCGGCACCTCGGCCTGCCCGCCGTATCATTTGTCCATCGTGATCGGCGGCACCTCGGCGGAACTGTGCCTCAAGACGGTGAAGCTCGCCTCCACCAAGTGGCTCGACGCGCTGCCCACCGCGGGGAGTCTCGCGGGCCATGCGTTCCGCGACCTCGACATGGAGCGGCAGGTTCTGGAGCTGACCCGCACGCTCGGCATCGGGGCGCAGTTCGGCGGCAAGTACTTCTGTCACGACGTGCGGGTGGTCCGCCTGCCGCGGCACGGCGCCAGCCTGCCGGTCGGCATCGGCGTGTCGTGCAGCGCCGACCGGCAGATCCTCGCCAAGATCACCCCGGACGGCGTGTTCCTGGAGCAGCTGGAAACCGACCCCTCGCAATACTTGCCGGAGGCGACGGACAGCATCCTGGGCGGCGACGTGGTGCCGGTGGACCTCAACCAGCCGATGCAGGCGATCCGCCGCCAGCTTTCGGCCCACCCCGTCAAGACCCGGCTCGCGCTGACCGGCACCGTCGTGGTGGCGCGCGACATCGCCCATGCCAAGCTCAAAGAGCGGCTGGACCGCGGCGAGGGCCTGCCGGACTACATTCGAGACCATCCGGTGTATTACGCCGGTCCGGCCAAGACGCCGGACGGGTTCGCCACCGGCAGCTTCGGCCCGACCACCGCCGGGCGGATGGACAGCTACGTTTCGGAGTTCCAGCGCGCCGGCGGCAGCCTGGTGATGCTGGCGAAGGGCAACCGCTCCCGCGCGGTGCGGGACGCCTGCCGGGCGTATGGCGGGTTCTACCTGGGCAGCGTCGGTGGCGCCGCGGCGCGGCTGGCGCAGGACTGCATCCGCAAGGTCGAGGTGCTTGAGTACGAGGAACTCGGGATGGAAGCCGTGTGGCGCATCGAGGTGGAGAACTTCCCGGCCTTTATCGTGATGGACGACAAGGGCAACGACTTCTACGACGGGCTTGAATAGATGCGCTTCACCGTGGACCGCCTGGACCACCTGGTGATCAACTGCGCCGACGTGGAGCAGACCGCATCGTGGTTCCAGCGCGTGCTCGGCATGGACCGGGAGGAGTTCGGCAAGGACGGGCGCACCGCGCTGAAGTTCGGCGGACAGAAGATCAACCTGCGTCCCCATGACGGCGACCCGCAGGCATGGTTCACCGGCGCCAACAGCCAGCCCGGCGCCGCCGACCTATGCTTCATCACCGCGGTCGGCCCCGACCAGGTGGTGGAGCACCTGCACCGCTGCGGCATTCCCATCGAGGCCGGGCCGGTCGCTAAGGAGGGCGCGCTGGGCGTCATGCAATCGGTGTACTGCCGCGACCCCGACGGCAACCTGATCGAGATTTCGTCCTATCTTGCCCGCTGACCGCACCGGCGCGCGGGTCGGCGCTGCGGCGCTGCTGCTGTTCCTGGCCGGCCAGATGGTCGGCAAGGCGTGGGCGGTGCTCCTCAGCATCCCGCTGATCCGGCTGCTGCGGCGCGTGGCGCCCTCCCCGGCCTGATCGCGCCCACCCGCGTTGCGCCCGCCTTCATTGCGTTTATCCGATTTCGACTTCGAGCTGCCCGCAGACCGCATCGCCCAGCACCCGGCGCGGCCGCGGGACGCCGCGCGGCTGCTGGGCGTGGGGGACCGGTTGCAGGACCGCGCCGTCCGCGACCTGCCGGGCTTGCTGCACCCCGGCGACGTGCTGGTGGCCAACGACACCCGTGTCATCCCGGCGCAGCTTGCGGCGCGGCGCGGCGCTGCGC
>CAXSEX010000654.1:0-2191 GCA_964236415.1 uncultured Acetobacteraceae bacterium
CGATCACGCGCATGCAGGTCAGGTGCAGCAGGGCGAAGGTGAAGCCGTGCAGCGGCTGCACCAGCGCCATCGCCGGCAAGGCCGCCGTTTGCGCCACCGTCGCCCAGCGCACGGCGCCGGCGCCGGCGCAGAGCATGGCGGCGCCCCCTGGACCCAGCCGGTCGAGCAGGGGGCCGCCCAGCACGAAGAACACCAGCACCTCGGCCGCGACCGACTCGCCCCACAGGATGCCCACGGCGCCCGGCCCGATCCCCGCCGATTGCCAGCGGATCACCGCGAACCCGTCATGCAGCGCGTGGCTGCCGCCGACCAGGGCGGCGACGAGCATGAGGCGGGCGAACGTCGGCAGCCGCAGCAAGTCGCGCACCGGGCTGCCCCGCTCCGCCGGCACGCCGGAGCGGCCCGGCGGAAGCCCGGCCGGCTGGTTCGGCACCCGCAGGGCAACCGCGGCGGTCAAGGCGAGCAGCGCCGCATTCAGCCAGATGATCACCCCGAGGCCGGTCCAGGCCACCGCCTGCCCCGCCGCCACGCTGCCCCCGATGAACGCGGCCGACCCCGCCCCGCGCACCCAGCCGTACTCGAAGCCGCCCGGGCGGTCGGCCGCGCCAAGCGACAGCGCGTCCGCCACCGGCGACAGCGGCGCCAGCACCGCGGCGTGGGCGATGCTGACCAGCGCCAGCGGCAGCAGGCTGCGCGCCGGGGCGTAGCCCAGCGCGATCACGGCGGCGCCGGCGAGGCCGGCGGCCAGCACCGTGCGCGCCGCGCCCGACCGGTCCGCCAGCCGTCCCCCAAGCGGGCCGGTGAGGAGGCGCACGGCAGACCCCAGCCCCAGCACCAAGCCGATGGCGGAGGGACTCAGCCCGCGCTGCTCCAACAGGGCCGGGAGGAAAGGCGAGGCCACGCCGAACGCGGCGAACAGGGCAGAGTACAAAATCACGAAGCGCGGCAGAGAGGAAGCGGGCACTGGTAATCCTCCGAACCGCTGCAACGTTGCCGTTGGGACGGCGTTGCCGCGCCCGCCGCGGAACGTATAAGCCATTGGAGACATAGTGTTAAAGGAGCTGCTTGGCGACCGGTCGCAGGGCTTGTCGATCGCGTTCGTCCTTGTCACCCTGGGGCTGGACGCGATGGGCGTCGGGATCATCGCCCCCATCGTGCCGGGGCTGGTGCAGGACCTGGCCCACCTGCCGCCCGAGAAGGCGGCGCCCTGGGTGGGCGCCCTGATCGCCGCCTATGCCGGGGTGCAGTTCTTCGCGGCGCCGCTGCTCGGCGCGTTAAGCGACCGGTTCGGCCGCCGCCCGGTCATCCTCGCCTCCGTCATCGGCATCGGCATCGACTACCTGCTGCTGGCCTGGGCGCCCAGCCTGTGGTGGCTGTTCGTGGGGCGGCTGATCGCCGGCGCCACCTCCGCCAACGTCGCCGCCGCGACCGCCTTCATCGCCGACGTGAGCGGAAAGAAGGACCGCTCCAGCCGGTTCGGGCTGGTGGGCGCGACGTTCGGCGCCGGGTTCGTGATCGGCCCGGCCATCGGCGGCTTCCTCGGCGAGCATGGGCTGCGGCTGCCGTTCTACGCCGCGGCGGCGCTTGCCTTCGCCAACGCGCTCTATGGGATCTTCGTGCTGCCGGAAAGCCTGCGCCCGGAGGACCGGCGGCCGATCACCTGGGCGCGTGCCAACCCGTTCAGCCTGCTGCGCAACGTGTGGCACGACCGGAAGCTGCGCAGCATGGCCCTCGCTTGGTCGTGCAGCTGGATCGGGCTGGGCGCGGTGCAAAGCAGCCTCGTGCTGTTCACCCGCTACAGCTTCGGCTGGGGCGCATCGGCGAACGGCTGGGTGCTGGCCGGCATCGGCGTGTCGCAGGCGGTGGTCGAGGGCGTCCTGCTGTCCTCCGTGATCGCCCGGCTCGGCGAGCGGCGCACGGCGCTGCTCGGCTACGCCGCAGGCGCCCTCGGCTACGTGGTGCTCGCCCTGGCGCTGGCGGGCTGGACGATGGTTCCGGCGGTGATGCTGCTGGCGCTGGGCGGGCTGGCGGTGCCCTCCGTGCGGGCGATGGTGTCGGCCCGCGGCGAGGTGGACACCCAGGGGGAGATGCAGGGCGTGCTGACCGCGGTGGAGGGGCTGACCGCCGTGGTGGCGCCGCTGCTGACGGCCTGGCTGTTCTACGCCTTCACCTCGCCGGCCCTGCCGGTGCA
>CAXSEX010000655.1:0-2188 GCA_964236415.1 uncultured Acetobacteraceae bacterium
TGGTCAACACCGTCGTGGGCTTCATCGGGCCGGAATACCTGTTCGACGGCAAGCAGATCACCCGGGCGGGCCTGGAGGACCACTTCTGCGGCAAGCTGCTGGGCCTGCCGATGGGGGCGGACGTGTGCTACACCAACCACGCCGAGGCCGATCAGGACGACGCCGACGCGCTCCTCGCGCTGCTGGCCGCGGCCGGCATCAACTTCGTCATGGGCGTGCCCGGCGCCGACGACATCATGCTCGGCTACCAAAGCACCTCCTTCCACGACGCGCTGGCGATGCGCGAGCTGCTGGGCCGCCGCCCGGCGCCGGAGTTCGAGGCGTGGCTGGGGGAGCAGGGCCTTTTGGACGGGGCCGGCCGCGTGCGCCCGCCGGGCGGGCCGGCGCGGCTGTCGCAGCGGTTCCACTCCTTGCTGGCCGCCGCGTGACCGACCCGGCCTGGACGCCGCTGCGGGCGCTGACCGCCGCCCGGATCGGGTTGGGCCGCAGCGGGGCATCGCTCGGCACCGAGCCATTGCTGGAGTTCCGCCTGGCCCACGCCCGGGCGCGCGACGCGGTGCACCACGACCTGGGCGCGGTGCCGGCGCTGGAGGCGCTGGGCCTGCCGGTCGTGGCGGTGCGCAGCCGGGCCGCCGACCGGCGCACCTTTCTGCTGCGCCCGGACCTGGGGCGCGTTTTGGACGACGATGCCGGCGCGGCGCTCGCACCGCACGCCGGGGCGCATGGCCTGGCCGTGACCGTGGCGGACGGGCTGTCCGCGCTGGCCGCCGAGCGCCACGCGGCGCCCGTGCTGGCGGCGCTGCTGCCGGCGCTGCGCGCGGGCGGCTGGGCCTTGGCGCCGCTGGTTGTGGCGCGTCAGGCGCGGGTGGCCCTGGGGGACGCGGTGGCGCGGACGCTCGGCGCCAGCGCGGCGCTGGTGCTGATCGGCGAGCGCCCGGGCCTGTCCGCGCCGGACAGCCTGGGCGCCTACCTGACTTGGGCGCCCGCCGCCGGCACGACGGACGCGGACCGCAACTGCGTGTCCAACATCCGCCCGGACGGGCTGGGATACCAGGAGGCGGCTTGGAAGCTGGCGTTCCTGCTGGACCGGATGCGGGCGATGGGCGGGTCGGGGGTGCGGCTCAAGGATGAGTCTGACGGGGTGGCGGTGCTGCCCGACTCTGTCAACTGGTAGCTGCTCAACGCCCCCTGCGAGCTGACGTGTGCGACGCCGTGCGTGAAGCGGCTTGACGTGACGGTGGCGGCTGGGATTCAAGGCTGAGATGACCAAGCTTCCTGATCTCAGCGGCCTAACGCACGAGGAGAAGGACGCGTTGATCCGGGCGTTGTGGGCGCAGGTTCAAGCGTTGACCGCGCGAGTTGCGAATCTAGAAGCAAAGCTCGGGACGCCGCCGAAAACGCCGGACAACTCGAGCCTGCCGCCCTCCAAGGGCAAGAAGCCCAACCGGTCGGAGAACGGCAAGCACCACGGCCCACGCCCGGGCAGCGTAGGCCGCATGGGCGGCGGGCGGGCGCTGGCCGCGACGCCTGACGAGACCGTTGTCGCTAAGCCGGTGCGATGCGCGCACTGCCAGGCGTCGCTCGGCGAGGCGGACCATCTGCTGCATGGGCGCTACGACAAGATCGACCTGCCCCAGGTCGCGCCCGTGGTGACGCGGGTGGAGCGTTACGCCGGCCGGTGCCGCTGCTGCGGCGGCACGACGCTGGCGCCGGTGCCGGAGGGGCTGGAGCCGGGCACGCCGTTCAGCGTCGGCATCGTGGCGCTGGCCATGTATCTGCGCTTCGTGCACGCGATCAGCTACCAACGGCTGAGCCGGTTGCTGGGCGAGCTGTTCGGCCTGGGGATCAGCGAGGGCGCGCTCGACGCCGCCTTTCGCCGGGGCAAGCCTGCATTCGATGCCGATGTAACCGGCATCCTCGCCCGGCTGCGCCGCGCCCGCGTGGTATGCTCGGACGAGACCAGCGTGCGCATCGATGGCCGCACCTGCTGGAACTGGGTGTTCCAAAACGACGAGGTGGTGATCCACGTCGTCCGTAGCAGCCGCGGCGCCGGCGTCGTCCGAGAAGTGCTGGACGGGCATCGTCCGGCGCTCTGGGTGTCCGACCTTTACAGCGCGCAGCTGGGCCATGCCGAAGAATGGCAGATCTGCCTGGCGCACCAGCTACGCGACTGCGCCTACGCCATCGA
>CAXSEX010000656.1:0-2162 GCA_964236415.1 uncultured Acetobacteraceae bacterium
TCGCTCACGACCGATCCCGTCATCATCGAAATCGCCCCGAACACGGCGGCACCCGTCACCACGCCCCCGACCACCGGATCAGGGTCGGATACCCTGGCTCTTGCCGTGTCGGAGGACGCCTACCAAGGCGATGCGCAGTTCACCGTCGCCATCGACGGGAAGACCGTTGGCGGCGTTTACACCGCCACGGCCTCGCATGCGGCGGGCGCGACGCAGAATGTCGCCGTCACCGGCACCTGGGGCGCTGGAGCCCACAGCGTCGGCATCGCCTTCATCAACGACGCATACGGCGGGACCGCGGCCACCGACCGGAACCTGTACGTGAACCAGGTCACCTACGATGGCCGCGCGGCGAGCGGCGCACCTGCAAGCCTGTTGTGGAACAGCACCGCAACCTTCGCCGTCCCGGCTGCTGCCGGGAAGACGGCCATCACGCTCCATCTGGCCGAGGATGCCTGGCAAGGGGACGCGAAGTATTCCGTCACCGTGGACGGCGCGGCGCTGGGCCAGGGCGGCACGGTCACGGCGTCCAACGCGGGGGGGCAGTCGCAGGCGGTCAGCCTGCAAGCCGCCCTGTCGGCTGGGAAGCACGACATCGGCGTGTCGTTCCTGAATGACGCCTATGGCGGGAGCGCGGCAACCGACCGCAACCTCTACGTCAAGGGCGTTGATGTGAACGGGACCGCGGTTTCCGGCGCCACCGCGGCGCTGCTGAGTGCGGGAACCTCTCACTTCCAGATCGTGGTGCCATCCGCCTGACCCTACGGGGGCGACGGCGTCGATGATGCCGCCGCCCCCCAGGATGGAGGCCCGCCCCGCGGCAAGCGGTCAATCGGTCGGCGACGGCATCGGCGTGCCGCGCAGAAGCCGGAGGATGGAACCGATATCGTCCTGCCGCAGGAGCAGGCCGGGGAAGCCGATGCTGATGGTCCGCAGCCCAAGCAGCAGCATCAGCAGCTTGCCCAGCATCGCGCCGAGTATGGCCAGCGCGGCGCCGAACCCGCCCAGGGGGGGCGCCAGCAGCAGCAGCGCGCCCAGGAGCACCATGCTGTAGGCGCCCTGGGCGGTTGAGGCGTAGCTCGGCCGCCCCGACGCGAGGAACGCTTCCACCAGGACCTGGGCCAGGCAGGAAATGGCCGCCTCCACCAGCAGGAGGCGGAAGATCGGCACCGCCGGGGCAAAGCCGTCGCCGTAGATCAGCCGCATCAGCACGTCGCCCAGCAGCCAACCGGCGATGCAGGCAGCCACGAGCGGCCAAAGGAGCAGCCGGAGCGTGCGATGGACGTAGATCTCTATCTCTTGCGCGGGCTTGTGGGCCAGGTCAGCCAGCATGACCGAGGAGAACCCGGCCTGAAGCACGCCAACGAGGCCCGCGAACGACCGTGCCACCGCATACAGGCCGAACTGCGCGGGCGCGATCAGGCCCACAAGCACGACCCGGTCGATGTTCCAGTAGAATACCGTGACGAGATCAATCCCCGCCGCCTGCCCGCTGTACCGTGCGAGCGCGCGGAATTGGGCGAAGGGCCGCACCTCGCGCCAGCGCCAACGCCGCGTCGCCCACCACAGGGTCGGCGCCAGCACTGCGGCTGTCGCGGCGAACTGGCAATACAGCGCGGTCGCCGGGTCAAGGGCATGGAGCGGCAGGGCCAGCAGCAGCGCCAACAGGTAGGCGACGGACGACCCGGCGCAGGACAGGTTGAACAGGTGCACATCGCGCGTGCCGAGTAGGCTCTGCCGTGCCAGCAGCATCCAAACGTTGAGGAAGGCCGCGAGCACGGCCACCTGCGCGAGCGCCACGATGGCGGCGCTGTAGGCGTGCAGCAAGGTCGGCAGCAGCACGCCGCACAGGAGCGCAGAAGGCACGAACAAACCAAGCCCGATCATCAGCCCGGCACCGCTGACCGATGCCGAGTGTGCGGGGTCGTGGCGCGTCCGGTAGATGATGGCGCTCTGCAGCCCCACTGTCGCCAGCTGCGACGGCAGCAGGAACCACATCGAGGCAGCGGCGAACTCGCCCCGTCCAGTGGGGCCAAGCAGGCGTGCCGTGATCACCCCTGTCACCACGTTCACGGCGACGATGCCGCCCTGGGCCAGCACGGTTTGCAGCATCGCCAGCCCGCCGCCGCGGGCGCCGAACACCCGCGTCAGCAACTGGCTGA
>CAXSEX010000657.1:0-2137 GCA_964236415.1 uncultured Acetobacteraceae bacterium
CGCCGGGCCAGCCAGCAGCCGACCTCCACCCCCGCCGCGCGGCCCGCCGCGTCGCGCCGGAACGCCAAGGTCCAGTCGCCCGGCGGCGTGTGGTCCAGGGCGCGCGGGCAGGGCAGCGCCCACACGTCCGGCCCGATGGGATCGAGCAGCTCCATGCGCCCCTGGCCCAGGAACCCCGAGAAGCTGCCGTAGAGCACGCCCCCGGCGTCGGCCACGGTCAGGACCGCATCCAGCTCCGCGCAGCGGTAACGGCCGGCAATGTCCGTGGCAGGCGGGCCGGCGCAGGGGCGCAGGCAGGCACTGTGGTTCTCGCCCGGGCGGTCCATCCACAGCCCGCCCTCGCCGGGCCGCAGCCGGGTGCCGCCACCGCCTGCCGTGCCGTCCGCCTGAAGGTCGAGCCGCTCGGCCGAATGGCCGTAGTGCAGCCGGATTTGCCCGTCCGGCGCCGCGTCGATCCGCGCGGCAAGCCCGGTTTCCGGCTCCACATACGCGCCAAGCCAGTCCGGCACCGGCATGGCGGCGCCGGGTGGCGGCCGGTCCTCCCCCAGCACGGCGGCCAGCGCATCCGCCGCCGCGGCGCGGGCGTCCGACAGGTGGTTGAACAGGATGACGACCGAGACGCGCTCCGACGGCACATGCATGCGGTGGCTGCGCCAGCCCCGCAGCGCGCCGCCATGGCCGGTGGCGGGGCGGCCCCCCTCGGTGGTCCGGCCCAGCCCGAAGCCGTAGGCAGCCGGGGTGCCGCCAGTGAAGGCCACCGGGGCTGACATCCGGCGATACAGCCCGCCCGCGTCGTCCCGCGTCGCGTCGATGTGCCGCTCCCAGGCGATCATGTCGTCGAGGCAGGCACCCAGCCCGGCATCGCCGGTCCACAGGATGCGGTTCTCCGCGGGACGGAACCCGGTCGCTTGGGTGCCCTCGTAACCCTCCGTGCCGTCCGGCATGGCGCGGGTGTCGGCGGCCAGGACCGCGCTTCCCATGCCGGCCGGCTCGAAGACGCGGGTGCGCAGCAGCTCCGCAAAGCTGCGCCCGGTGCGCTCCTGCAGGATGTCCGACAGCATGCGGAAGTTCTGGTTCGCGTAGGAATAGCGGCTGCCCGGCGCGAACTGCAGCGTCCGGGTGCCGGCGATCACCCGGGCGGCCTCCGTGTCGCCGAACGCTGATTCCGCCGGCGCGCCGTGCAGCATCGCCACCGCCCAGTAGTCGCGCAGGCCCGACTGGTTGTGGCACAGGTGCAGCGCGCCGGGCGGCGTCCCGTCCAGCAGCGGCAGCCGCGCCCGCACGTCGCCGTCCAGCGCGGACGGGTCGGGAAAGGCGTCCAGCACCAGGGCGCAGGTGAACTGCTTGGTGACGGAGCACATGCGGAACAGCGTCTGCGGCGTGAACGGGATGCGCCGCTCGGCGTTGGCCCAGCCCCAGGCGTGCCGGGCCAGCACATCGCCCTCCCGCAGCACGGCCACCGCGCCGCCCGGCCCGGGGTAGGCGCGCGGCAAGGTCTGAAGGAGGCGGTCGAGGCGGGCGCCGGGGGAGGTCGTCATGGCCGACATCCTGGCCCGCGGAGCGGCCGGGCGTAAAGCTTGGGCGCATCAAGCGCGGCGCATTGATGGCGTATTCCCTTCGCCCTACCATGAGCTGAATCGCCCAGGGAACAACACGATGCACCGACTGCTCGCCACAGCCCTCGCAGCCTTCCTGTCCGCAGGCGTCGCCCGCGCGGCGGAGGTCATGCCCGCCATCGTGTTCGACATGGGCGGCAAGTTCGACAAGTCGTTCAACGAGGGCGTCCACGACGGCGCGGAAGCCTTCACCCGCGCCAGCGGCATCGCGGTGCGGGAGTTCGAGCCGCAGAACGACACCCAGCGCGAGCAGGCGATCCGCAACTTCGCCCGGCGCGGCATGACCCCGATCATCGCGGTCAGCTTCAGCCAGGCGACCGCCGTGAAGGCGGTGGCGGCCGAGTTCCCGGCGCTCCGCTTCGTCATCATCGACGCGGTCGTCGAGGCGCCCAACGTGCAGTCGGTCCTGTTCCGGGAGGAGCAGGGCAGCTACCTCGCCGGAATGCTGGCGGCCATGCGCAGCGCCACCGGCAAGATCGGCTTCGTCGGCGGCATGGACATCCCGCTGATCCGCAAGTTCG
>CAXSEX010000658.1:0-2135 GCA_964236415.1 uncultured Acetobacteraceae bacterium
GTGTTCGTCGTGTCGGCGGACGGCCACCCCACGGCGCTCGACCGGATGCGCGACCCCAGCTACCCGCTCAAGGCCACCACGGCGCAGGCCTTCGAGATCTGGGGCGCCTACACCGGCTGGCTGATCAACGAGATCGTGGGCAAAGGCCGCCCGGCCAAGGAGGCCGTGCCGGTGCCCACCGTGGAGTTCCCGGCTCCCCTGCTGGTTTCGGGCGTCAACGTGCCGGCCGCGGGCACACCGACCTACGAGGCGACGGACCTGTACTACGTGTACCGCGACCGGGCGCTTGCCGGCATGAAGGGCTGACCGGGGTGGCGGGGTTGCAGCCCCGCCCGCGCCTGGCGGCGTCGGAGCCGCTGCTGCGCGCCAGCGCCGTGGGCAAGAGCTTCGGAGGCACGCCGGCGCTGGCCGACGTGGACCTCAGCCTGCACGGGGGCGAGATGCTGGCGCTGGTGGGCGCGAACGGGGCCGGCAAGTCCACCTTGGTCAAGATCATCTGCGGCGCGCTGGCGCCCGACGCCGGGACGCTCACGGTGGACGGCGGCCCGGCGCGGTTCCGCGGGGTGGCCGACGCGCTGGCGGCGGGGATCGCCGTCGCGCACCAGCAGGTCGCGATCATCCGCCCGCTCACGGGTGCGGAGAACATCATGCTGGGGCGGGAGCCGCTGCGCGCCGGGCTGATCCACGGGCGCCGGCTCCTGGCCGCGGCGCAGGAACTGGCCGACCGGTTCGGGGTGAAGATCGACCTGTCGCGCGAGTGCGACACGCTGAGCCTGGGCGAGCTCAAGATCCTCGACATCCTCAAGGCGCTGGCGACCGGCCCGCGCATCCTGATCCTGGACGAGCCGACCGCCTCGCTCACGCTGGCCGAGACGCAGCAGCTGTTCGCGTTCCTGGCGGACCTGAAGCGGCGGGGCCTCGGCATCCTGTTCATCTCCCACCACATGAACGAGGTGTTCGCGCAGTGCGACCGCGTGGTGGTGCTGAAGGACGGGCGGGTGGTGCACGACGGGGCGGTGGCGGACATCACCCTGCCGGAGGTCGTGCGTCTCATGGTCGGGCGCGACATCGAGGGCACCGACTGGCACAGCCACGCCGCTGCCGATGCCGGCGCGGAGCATGACAGGCTGGCGGCGCGCGGCCTGCGCGTCGGCCGGCTGGAGGTGCCGGAACTGACGGTCGGGCGGGGCGAGGTGGTCGGCGTGGCTGGCGTGCTCGGCGCCGGGCAGACCGCGCTGCTGGAGCGTCTGGCGGGGGTGCAGCACCCGGCAACTGCGGAGGAGGTGCGGATCGCCAAGCTCGCGCGCCTGCCGCGCAGCGTGGGGGAGGCCATCGACCACGGCATCTTCCTCGTGTCCGACGACCGGCTGCGCAAGGCGATCTTCCATGGCCTGTCCGTGGGGGAGAACGTGCTGGCGGGATCGCTGGCCCAGATCAGCCGGGGCGGCTTCGTGCGGAGCGGGCCGGCCACAGCACTGGTGCGCGACATCGTGGCGCGGCTGCGGGTGAAGTGCAGCGGGCCGCGCCAGGACGTGCTGCAACTGTCCGGCGGCAACCAGCAGAAGGTGGTGTTCGGCCGCTGGATCGCGCGCATCGGCCGCATGGACACGCCGCCGGTGCTGCTGCTCGACAACCCGACGGAGGGCGTCGATGTCGGCGCCAAGGCCGAGCTTTACGCGCTGGTCCGCGGCCTCGCGCAGCAGGGGGCGGCGGTGCTGATCGCCTCGGCCGAGTTCCCGGAGCTGATCGCGCTGTGCGACCGCGTGTACTGCATCGCCGGTGGCCGCCTCGCGACCTGCCTGACCCGGGCCGAGCTTTCGGAAAGCCGGCTCCTCCTTGAGGTGAACTAGTTCATGTCCGCCGCCACGACCACCGCGCCCGCGCGCCGCCGCATCGAATGGGGCCAGCTTGCCGCCCGCTACGGCACGCTGGGCGCCGCGCTGCTCATCTTCGCGGTGTTCGCCGGCGCAAGCAGCCAGTTCACCTCCGCCAACAACATCAGCAACATCCTGGTGCAGATTTCCGTGCTGACCGTGATCTCCTCCGGGCTGACCGTCGCGGTGGCGAGCGGCGAGTTCGACCTTTCGGTCGGGCAGGTGGCCGGGCTGTCCGCCGTGCTGGTGGCCGGGCTGATG
>CAXSEX010000659.1:0-2129 GCA_964236415.1 uncultured Acetobacteraceae bacterium
TGCCCACCAGCGCCGCGCGGTGTGGACGTTGACGGCGAACACCGGGCTGCCCGGCAGGAACGCGGCCACGAAGCAGCCGTCGGCGAAGCTCTGGTGGTTCACGACGTAAACGGCGCGCTGCCCCGGGCCGGGCAGGTTCTCCAGCCCGGCCACGTCCACGCCGTGGAAGGTGGTGAAATACCAGCGGAACACCGCCCGCAGGGTTTCCTGCGGCAGGATGCGGACGATCCACCCGGCGACCAGCAGGTTCAGCCCGGCGCAGCCCACCAGGATGGCCCCCGGCGCCGCGCCCAGCACGGCAAGCCCGGCCGCCGCCACGGCGCCCGCCGCCATGGCCGCGGCGTTGACCATGTTGTTGGCCGCCACCATCCGCGCCTGCTCCGCCCTGGGCGAGCGTTCCTGGATCAGGGCGTAGAGCGGCACGGAGTACAGCCCGCCGCACGCCGCGAGCAGCAGCAGGTCGATCAGCATGCGCCAGCCAGCCGGGCTGTGCAGCACGGCGGAGATGGTCGCCAGCCCGTCCGCATGGCGCACCGCCAGGCCGAAATCGAACAGGAACATGGACAGGCCGATGGCGGCGAACGGCACCAGCCGGGCCGACACCTCGCCGCGCAGCAGCCGCGAGCACAGCACGGAGCCGGCGCCGACCCCCACGGAGAAGAAGGCCAGCATGAGGGTGAACACCGGCGAACCCGCGTGCAGGCCGTCCCGCACCAGCGTCGGCAGTTCGGCGATCAGGGTGGCGCCGAGCGTCCAGAACCAGCTCAGCCCCAGCAGGGACAGCCAAACCGGCCGGTGCGCCCGGGCGGCCCGCAGCAGCAGCGCCGCCTCGCGCGGCAGGTTCCAGCCCAGGCGCAGGCCCGGGGCGTGGGACGGCGCGCGCGGCACCAGCGCCGCGCTCGCCACCCTGGCCAGCGCCACGGCCATTCCGACAACCGAGACGATGGCCGGGCCGTGCTCCAGCCCGAACAGGGCGCTGCCGGCGACCGTGCCCGCCAGGATGCCGAAGAACGTGCCGGCCTCGACCAGGCCGTTGCCGGCGACCAACTCGTGCTCGGCCAGGTGGCTGGGGAGGATGGCGTATTTCAGCGGGCCGAAGAACGCCGCCTGCACGCCCAACCCGAACAGCACGGCGAACAGCAGGGGCGTGCTGCCGAGCAGGAACCCGGCGGCGGCCAGCGCCATGAGCGCCACCTCCGCCAGCTTGACGACCAGGATGGTGCGGGACTTCTCGAAGCGGTCGGCGACCTGCCCGGCGGTTGCCGACAGCAGCGCGTAGGGCAGGATGAACACGCCCCCCGCCAGCGCCACCAGCGCCGGCCCGGACGATCCCGCCGCCCGGAACAGGATCAGCACCACCAGGGCGTTCTTGAACAGGTTGTCGTTCAGCGCCCCAAGCGTTTGGGTGACCATCAGCGGCGCGAGGCGGCGGGAGGTGAGCAGCGACATGGGCCTGATCCTTTCTGAACGTTGTTCAAGTCTATTGGATGTTTGAACGACGTTCAAGTAGTTTCGTGGCACCAGGGTTCGGAGCCGCCCCGATGCGGTTGCCATCCCCGCCCGGCACGGCCTTAAATGGCCCCGCACGCGCCCGCCCCGAGGCGCGGTTTCCGACAGGAGGCCGTCATCCGCATCCCACTCAGCGCATCGCTGCTCGTTCTGGCGCTCGCCGCGCCCGCACTGGCCCAAGCGCCCGCACCGGCCGCGCCCGGCTTCCCGGCGCTGGAAGCCAGCCAGGGCGCCGCCAACAGCCAGCCCGGCCCGCGCAGCCTGCCGGCCCGCACGGTCCCCGTGCCGCAAGCCGGCATGAGCGCCGCCGCCCAGGCGCTGGCCGCCGCGCCCTACCGCGTGCCCGCCTGGAACGTCAACCCGCCGGACGACGCCGGCTGGCGGGCGGTCATCGCCAAGCTGGCCGACGCCGCCCTGCCCGGCCTCGCCCGCGCGCGGGAGCAGCTTGGCGTCACGATGGAGGCCACGGCGGTGGGCGGCGTCAAGGCGTTCGTGTTCACCCCGCGCACGATGCCGGAGGCGCACCGCAGCCAGCTCGTCTTCAACATCCACGGCGGCGGCTACGTGTACCGGCGCGCAATGATGAACGGCTCGACGCGCAATCGAGGCTGTTTTCCGGC
>CAXSEX010000660.1:0-2124 GCA_964236415.1 uncultured Acetobacteraceae bacterium
AATACATGGCCAGCGCCACAATGCCGACGCTGAACGGCGTGCCCGGCTCCAGGCCCTCCGGCACCGGCGCCAGCGTCGTGCCCCCGCAGCACCGGCAGCGGCCGGCGTAGCGCTCCACCCGCGTCACCACGGGTGCCACCTGGGGCAGGTCGATCTTGTCGTAGCGCCCATGCAGGACATGGTCCGCCTCGGCCAAAGCCGCCTGGCAATGCGCGCACCGCACCGGCTTGGCGATGATGGTCTCGTCGGGCGTCGCGGCCAGCGCGCGCCCGCCGCCCATGCGCCCCACGCTGCCCGGGCGCGGGCCGCAGCGCTTGGCCTTCTCCGGCCGGTTCGGCTTCTGGCCACGGGACGGCGGCAGGCTGGAGTTGTTCGGCGTCTTCGGCGGCGGCCCGAGCCTTGCCTCCAGCTCTGCCACCCGTGCTGTCAACGCCTGAACTTGCGCCCACAACGCCCGGATCAACGCGTCCTTGTCCTCGTGCGTCAGACGGCTGAGATCAGGAAGTTCGGTCATCCCAGCCTTGAATCCCAACCATCCCAGTCACGTCAAGCCACCTCACGTGCGGCACCAAACACTCCAAACCAACGGGGGAGATGAGCAGCTACCTTTGAACAGCCAGGAGTCAGATTTTCAGGAACTTGGTATAAGTAGAGTAGAGCCTGTTCGGGCCAAAGCTGCCATCAACAAGATCAGGCACTTGCGGAATACCAGGCGGACTGAGTTCAATTGAGACAGCCAGTTCAAGGTTGATGTTCTTGGTATGTTTTACCAACCGTGCAATTCGGCCCGTTCTATGGAGTGACCCCTTTTCGTCGAGCAGTCGATCTACGGCGAGTTCACCGCCCGGGTCGCGGAGTTCAGCAAGTCCCTGAATGTGGGCAACAACAGCGACCCGGCGACGCAGGTCGGCCCGCTCGTCTCGAGCGAGCAGCTCGACCGGGTGACCGGCTACCTGGCCGTGGGACGGCAGGAGGGCGCGCGCCCTGTCCGGCGGCGCGCAACTGACGGACGGGGACCTGGCGAAGGGTTTTTCGTGCCGCCCACCGTGTTCGCGGACGTGAAGGACGGGATGCGGATCGCGCAGGAGGAGATTTTCGGCCCCGTCATCTCCGCCATCTCGTTCACGGACATCGAGGAGGTTACGCGGCGTGCCAACGACACCGGGTTCGGCCTTGGCAGCGGCGTCTGGACCAAGGATGTCGGCAAGGCGCACCAGCTCGCGCGCAGCCTCCGCGCCGGCTCGGTCTGGATCAACTGCTACAACGCGATGGACCCGGGCGTGCCGTTCGGGAGCTACAAGATGAGCGGCTACGGCCGGGAAAGCGGCAAGCAGCACGTGGAGGAGTACCTCAACGTGAAGGCCGTCTGGATCAAGACGGACTGACGTTTCCCGACGCGTCCCTTTCCCATCCGCGGGCTTGGGGGCGCGCCGGGCGTCCGTGCGGCCAAGGCGGTCGGGCCACGGCCGCCTCCTACGCGCCGGGCCGCGTCCGCAAGCCCGGGCGGAGATGCCGGAACGGCAGGGAGGCAGGGTCGGCCGCCACGGGGCCGGGGGCCGCGGCCACGATCACCCGGGCGGCCATGGGCCCAAAATCGGCGCGGAAATGCACCGAGGATTTCAGCGTGATGATGCGGCAGGATGCGGGCTCGATCCCGACATGGCGCAGGATGGCCTGGTCCAACGCCTGCATCTTGCGGCTTGCGACCACCACGCGGATGCCGGGCTCGACCTCAATCAGCGCCATCGGGCCGAGATTGGCCGGGTTGCTGCCGTGCATCGGCCCGGTCAGGGTGAACTGCCCGTCCGTGAGCAGGAGCACGGTGGCATCGACGGGAAGCGGCATCCCGTCCGACTTGCCGCCGAGCGACAGCCGCACCGTGCCGCCCGGCCCGGCCGCATGGCAGCGCGCCGCGCTTTCGGCATCGTTGATCAGGCACACCACAGCGCCCCGCGCAGCCTGCCCGATCAGCTCCGCGAGAAGTCCCGTCGTGTCGCCATGGCCGCCGCCCCCCGGGTTGTCCTGCGTGTCGGCGATCATGACGGGGCCGTGCGGCTCCCGCAGCGCGGTCGCCACGGCCTCGCGCGCCGGCAGGATCTCGGAGCCGAAGTCCGCTTCGCGGCC
>CAXSEX010000661.1:0-2080 GCA_964236415.1 uncultured Acetobacteraceae bacterium
ATCATGGACCTGCACACGCGCAAAATCATCGGCTGGGCCATGAGCGACCACCTGCAGGCGGAGCTGACCCTGGCCGCGCTGAACATGGCCGTCACCAACCGGAAGCCAGGTCCGGGGCTGCTGCATCACTCGGACCGCGGCAGCCAATTCGCTGCACATGCCTACCGCCGCGTGCTGGACGAGCATGGGATGCGGTGCTCGATGAGCCGCAAGGGGAACTGCTGGGACAACGCGCCGATGGAGAGCTTCTTCGGCAGCCTCAAGACGGAACTGGACGGCGACGGCCCGTTCGAAACCAGGCAGGCGGCGCGCACAGCCCTCTTCGGGTTCATCGAAGGCTTCTACAATCGCCAGCGCCTTCATTCAGCCCTGGGCTACACCACACCTGCCAACAAGAAACAGATCGCTGCGGCCGCGTAGGCCGTAACCCGTGTCCACTGAAATGGGGGATAGTCAGGCTGCCTCGTGCTGGAAAGCGTGGACGATGCTGTCCGCCGCGCCCAGGCCCTGGTGCGGCGGTATGCCCCAGGCGCTCAGGGCGTCACGGACGAGCTGCTGTCCGAGCGTCGGGCCGACGTCGCGCGTGAGTAGCCCTGCCGCCGGCAGCTCCGTCGTGCTCGACGCTTCCGCCGTGCTCGCCCTCTTGTTCGAGGAACCCGGCGCCGAGGTGGTGCGCGCGCACCTGCGCACCGGCGTGATCGGGGCGGCCAACCTGGCCGAAGTGCTGGCCAAGCTGTCCGACCATGGATTGCCCGCGCCCGAGGCGGCCCGGGCCGTCGCCATCCTTGGCCTGGAGGTCGCGCCCATGACCGAGGCCCAAGCCCAGCGCTCGGCCGAGCTGCGGCCCGCCACGTGCACGGCCGGGCTGTCGCTCGGCGACCGCGCTTGCCTCGCACTTGCCGCCACGCTGGGCGCGCCGGCGCTCACCGCGGACCGTGGCTGGGGCACGGTGGCCGGGCCTGCCGACATCAGCGTCCAGGTGATCCGGTGAGGGTCGGCCCGTGCTGATCGGCTACATGCGGGTGAGCAAAGCCGATGGCAGCCAGGTGCTCGACGTGCAGCGCGACGCCCTGCTCGTCGCCGGCGTGGAAGCCGGGCACCTCTACGAGGACCATGCCTCCGGCAAGCGCGACGACCGGCCCGGGCTGGAGGCGTGCCTCAAGGCCGTGCGCGGGGGCGACACGCTGGTCGCCTGGAAGCTGGACCGGCTCGGGCGCGACCTGCGCCACCTGGTCAACCTTGTCGGCGACCTCACCAAGCGCGGCGCGGGCCTGCGCGTGCTGGCCGGAGAGGGCGCGGCCATTGACACCACGACCGCCAATGGCCGGCTCATGTTTGGCTTCTTCGCGGCACTGGCCGAGTTCGAGCGCGAACTGATCGTGGAGCGCACCAAGGCGGGCCTCGCGTCCGCCCGCGCCCGCGGCCGCAGCGGAGGACGCCCCTATAAGATGACCGCGGCCAAGCTCCGTCTCGCCCAAGCCGCCATGGGCCAGCCCGGCACCAAGGTGGGTGAGCTGTGTGCCGAGTTGGGCGTCACCCGCCAGACGCTCTACCGGCACGTGAACCCCAAAGGCCAGCTCAGGCCGGATGGCGAGCTGTTGCTGACGCGACGCGGCCAGCGGCCAGCGGCGTCGCCGTAGATGCGGTCCGATCTCACGGCCCGTTTATGTCAGCTCGCACGGTGGATACTCTCAAGGTGACAGGAAACGATTCGCACTGACCCGCAATCAGGCGAGAAGCAGGCGGGCCAGCGCCAGATGCTGCGCTTCGCCGCCGCTGACCTCGCTGGGACAGCAGGCGATGCGGCACCCGCAAGCGTTCCAGCAACCCCGCGACGCGGCCCAATGCGTCCGGCCCACCTGGCAGGCAGTGCAGGTCCGACATGCTGTCGCCGAACGGCCGTCCGGCGCTTCCGCATGGTCGCGCGCCATGTGCAACAATTGAGCCGCGGAGTCCGCATCGGCCGGCAGGTCGCCGAACACGTACGTGACGCGGCCGGGCGCCAGAAGCGCGGCCGGGCAGGGCCCAGGGGAGTCGCATTAGGAAATCGGAGTAGCGCTGGCTCGGGCTGATGGATTTT
>CAXSEX010000662.1:0-2064 GCA_964236415.1 uncultured Acetobacteraceae bacterium
CTGGCCATCGGACGCAGCCAGCGTTCCTTCTGCGCCGGGGTGGCGAACTTCTCCAGGATTTCGCAGGTCGGCGCGTTGTGCACGCTGACCAGGGTGGACACCGAGCCGTCCCCAGCCGCGATCTCCTCGACGACCTGGGCATAGGCCGCGTAGCCGATCTCACTCCCGCCCCACTCGGCGCTGTTGGTGGCGCCGAGGAAGCCCATCTCGCCCAATTCCCGGATGATCTCAGGCTCGATCCGGCCGGCCTGCTCGCGGGCGGCAGCGTGCGGGGCCAGGCGTTCCTGCGCGAAACGGCGCGCGGCATCGACGATCAGCGCGTTGGGGTCGGTGTGGTCGAGCATGGGACGTTCCTCGTTGTTTGGCGCAAGATGGGCGCAGCCGCTACTCGGCGGCCACGCCAGGCGCCACGGACATGGGCGCGTCCAAGCGGCGCAGCAACGCTTCCCGCTTCGGGCGCGCAGCTTCCAAGCTGGCCGCCTTCACCGGCCCGAAGCCGCGGATGTCCTGCGGCAGCGCCGCAAGTGACACGGCATCCACCAGCGTGTCCGGACGCACGCGGTCGAGCACATAACGCAGGTCTCGCTCATACTCGTCAGCCAGCGCGCGCTCCATCCGCCGGTCGCGCTGCCAGCCGAATGGATCGAACACGCTGCCACGCAGCGCCTTGCCATGGCGTAGCAAACGGAATAGGGGCAGGGCGACACGGCCGGAAACCTTGACCTTGCGCCGGCGCCCTGTGGCCGGGTCAAGCCGGCTGAGCAGCGGCGGCGCCATGTGGAACACCGGTTCGTCCCCGTATGTAGCGGCGGCGTGCAGCCGGGCCACCTCGTATTCGTCCTTGTAGGCGAGGACGCGGAAGAACCCCTCGGCCACGGCACGGGCCATCTCGCCGCCCTTGCCGGCCAACGCGGCCTCACGCGCCTGGGCCGCGTCCACCAGGGTGCGGTACCGCGCCGCGAGGGCCGGGCCTTGGTAGTCCACAAGCTCGGCCTCCCGGCGCGCGATCAACGCTTCCAGCGTGTCCGGCGTCGGCGCCCCGTCCGCCAGGATTTCGTCGGCCAGCGCCGGCTGGACCGAAAGGATGCGGCCCCAAAGGAAAGCCCGGCGGTTCAGCGCGATGGCGGTGCCATTAAGCTCCATGGCCCGTAGCAGCGCGCCGCGGCCGACCGGCAGCAGTCCTTGCTGCCACGCGATCCCTAGCAGCAGCGTGTTCATCGCCTGCGCGTTGCCGAACAGCCGCTCCGACAGCGCGCTGCCGCGCAGGAAGCGTGACCTTTCAACGGACGTGGCCCGCCCGATGGCCCGGCGGTGCAGCCCCGCGTCCACCTTCACGTCGCGGTCGCCCATGAAAGCCGCGCCCGCTTGCAGGTCGAGGTTGCCGATCACCGCCGCCTCCCGGCCGCAGCATCCCAACACATCCGGCCCAGCGCTCACCGCCAGGTCTGCGGCCAGCAGCAGGTCCGCCGTGCCGCGCGGGACACGCACCACGTCCAGCCCGGCCTCGGCGATTTGCACGTGCGACACAACTGCGCCGTTCTTCTGCGCAAGCCCGGTGAAGTCCAACGTGCTGACCTGGCGCCCCTCCAGGTGCGCCGCCATCGCGACGATGGCGCCGCAGGTCACGATCCCGCCGCCGCCGATGCCGGCGAACAGGCCGCGCCAGGGGGTCGCGGCGTCCGCCAACGTCGGTTCGGGAAGGCCCGCAGCCAGCTCCGCCTCGCGTGCGGCCCACAGGGCGGCCGGGTTGCTGCTGCCGGCCTGCGGCGCGTCGGACTTCATGGTGACGAAGCTCGGGCAGAACCCCTTGAGGCAGGATAGGTCGGTGTTGCAGCTCGTCGGGCTGATGCGGCGCTTGCGGCCGTGCTCGGTCTCGACCGGCTCGATGGCAATGCAATGGGATTGCGCCGTGCAGTCGCCGCAGTTTTCGCAGACCCGCTCGTTGATCACAACCCGGGCTTCCGCCGAGGCCAGCTTGCCGCGCTTGCGGCGGCGGCGCTTTTCGGTGGCGCAGACCTGGTCATAGATGATCGCGCTGACGCCCGGGTGGGCGCGCATTCGCCG
>CAXSEX010000663.1:0-1786 GCA_964236415.1 uncultured Acetobacteraceae bacterium
GCCACGTAGGCGGTTCGTGTGGCGAAATTCGGGCATGGCCGCTGCCTGTTTGCCGCTCAGGCCCGCATGTCCGGGCCACCCTCGCCGTCCTCCGGGTCCGTGTCGTCGAGCGTCCTGCCAGGAAAGCTGTGGTCGCCCGCATGCTTGACGATCTCATGCTCCAGCCGTCCGGCCGTGCGGTCGAGCACGAAAACCTGGCCGATCCCCTCCGACTCCGCCACCTTTTGCGCCGATGACACCGCCTCGTCCAACGACATCGCCACACCGTCGGCGCGCACAGGCCGCACCGCCTCGGAACGGCCCGGCGGTCCCGTCAAGGTGATCTCGGTCACGATTCTGCGAGGATCATCCTCGTCAAAGCGCCGTAGAACGACCACGCGGCCCGCGCGCCCTTCGGGCAACGGGTCGTGCGGGTCCAATTTGCGGATCTCAACCGTATTTGGCATGCGTGCCGCCTCCATCGCTGGTAACGGATGGGGGCAGACCGGGTTCATTTTGTTTTAGCGCCAAAATAGCTTGCCAACAAGTGGCTCAAGCGCGTTGCCCGTTCGGCCCGGCGACACTTTGCCGCCTGCATGGTTCTATGGTCCAAAGCGACGTGGGAACGGCACTCCTGGACAACCACGCCGAACCAGGGCGGCGCATTCGCCGAAGGGGAATTTTCATGAGCGACGACCTCGACCAAACCGATGGCGCCGGTGGCAAGCACTCGGCGGCGCGGCAACTGGCAGAGCAGGCCCTGCGCGCCCAAGCCGCGGGCGACGAGGAGGAGGCCGAGCGGCTGTTCGCCGACGCCGAGCGGGCCGATCCGCAGGCCGTCATCGCCGTGCTGGAAGAGCACCAGGGCGATCCGGCGACCGCCGCCCCAGAACCGCAGGACGACGCCGAGTTGGCCGCGGAGTCCCGCACCGTCCAGCCGGGGGCCGACGCGCCGAGCCGCGCCGGCGTGTCCGGCCGGGGCAGCGGGGCAGACACCCAAGGCATCTGACCGTTTTGCCAACCTATTGAAAACCCCGGCATCACGCGGCATATGGCCGCGGCACGGCAACCTGGGGGAGATCGCGATGACCGACATGCAAACCGAAACCCACGAGTTCAGCGCGGAGGTCGGCCGGCTGCTCGACCTGGTGGTGCACGCGCTGTACTCCGACCGCGAGATCTTCCTGCGCGAGCTGGTGGCCAATGCCGCCGACGCCACGGACCGCCGCCGGTTCGAGGCGCTGACCGTGCCCGCCCTGGCGCTACCGCCCGACGCCAGCGTCCGCATCGTGCCGGACAAGGCGGCGCGCACGATCCTGATCGCCGATGAAGGCATCGGCATGGACAAGGCGGAGTTGGCGGCGAACCTCGGCACCATTGCCCGGTCCGGCACCCGCCGCTTCGGCGACGCGGCGGCCGCAGCCAAGCCGGAGGAGAAGGTGAGCCTCATCGGCCAATTCGGCGTCGGCTTCTACTCGGCCTTCATGGTGGCGGACCGCGTGGAGGTCACGAGCCGCCGCGCCGGGTCGGAGGAAGCGTGGACTTGGGCGTCGGACGGCACCGGCGCCTTCACCCTCACCCCGGCCACCCGCGACGCGCCCGGCACCAGCGTGCTGCTGCACGTCAAAGCCGATGCAGAGGAGTTCCTGGAGCCGATCCGGCTTGAGACGGTCGTGCGCAAGTGGGCGGACCACATCACGGTGCCGATCACGGTGGCGCCGAGGTGGTTTGCCCATTGGCACGCGATCAGGCCGATGCCACCGGCGGCGGCGTGGATGAGGATCGTCATCCCCTTCTGCACCTTGAA
>CAXSEX010000663.1:1796-2064 GCA_964236415.1 uncultured Acetobacteraceae bacterium
GGCGGACCACATCACCGTGCCGATCACGGTGGCGACCGAGGGCGAGGACCGGCCCGCCAACGCCGGCACCGCGCTGTGGCGCAAGCCCAAGGCCGAGGTGACGGCCGAGCAATACAAGGAGTTCTACCGGCATCTCGGCCAGTACGACGACCCCTGGGCCACCTTGCACTGGCGGGCGGAGGGTGCGCTTGAGTACTCGGCGCTGCTGTTCGTGCCGGGCGCCCGGCCGTTCGAGGCGGGGGAAGGCGTGCGCGAAAGCCGCGTGCGC
>CAXSEX010000664.1:0-2059 GCA_964236415.1 uncultured Acetobacteraceae bacterium
GCCTGCGCCCCTTGGTGGCCTTGCAGCGCGCGCTCCACCTCCTCATAGGCGATGTTGCGCAGTTCCGGCATCCGGCCGAGCCGGAAACCCCGGCTGTTCGCCGTCACCGTGCCGCGGGTCAGCTGCTTGATCGGCACGTCGGCGCCGGGGTTCTTGTCATAATAGCCCTGCCGCTTGCTTTCCTCGAAGCCCGCGAGCGTCACCGGCACGTAGCCGGTGTCCTGGTGCCATCGGGCGTCCTGCACGGGCTGCGCGATGAAGGCCAGGAACTGCGCGGCGCCTTTGTACTCCGCGGGCGTGCGGCCCGGCGCCGTCATGGTCCACAGGCTGGCGCCGCCGATGATCGAGTTGATCGGCGCGGCCGTCAGCTCCGGGTCGTAGGGCAGCGGCGCTTCCAGCCAGCGGAACTTGGCGTTCTTCGCGATGTCTGCGCGCGAGCCGGACGAGTTGAAGCTGATCGCCGCTTCCCCCGAGTAGAACAACGGGTCGGGCGCGTTGTCGCGGCCGGCGTAGCGGAAGGTGCCCTCCTTCGCCATGGCAAGGATGCGGTCCAACTGCTTGACAAAGGGCGGCGCGCTGACCAGCAGCGCGGCGTCCAGCCCCTCGAACCCGTTGGCCTTGGTCGCGAACGGCAGGTCGTGCATGGCGGCGAACTGCTCAAGCTGGGTCCAGGGAAACCAACTGGTTGTGCACGCCGTGGGCGTGGCCGACTTGGCGCGGACCGCCTGTGCCGCCGCGATCACCTCCGGCCAGGTCGCGGGAGGCTTCGAGGGATCAAGCCCGGCGCGCTCCAAGGCGTCCGCGTTGAGCCACATCACCGACGTGCTGGAATTGAACGGCATGGAAGCGAGGCGCCCGTCCGGCAGGCTGTAGTAGCCGCGCACCGCGCCGATGTAGGCGGCGGGGTCGATGGCGACGCCGCTTTCCGCGATCAACTGCCAGGTCTGCTTGACCGCCGGGCCGGCGGCCAGCATGGAGCCGGTGCCGACCTCGTACATCTGCACCAGATGCGGCGCCTGCCCGGCGCGCCAGGCGGCAATGGCGGCGGTGAGGGTTTCCGGGTAGGTGCCCTTGAACACCGGCACGACCTCGGCTGTCTCCTGCGCTGCGTTGAACTCGGCGCAGATGCGGTTCACCTCCTCGTTCAGCGCGCCATTCATCGCGTGCCAGAACACGACGCGCGCCCGCCCGGCCGGCGCCTGTGCCTGGGCGCGGGAAGCGAGGCCGAGCGCCGCGGCGCCGGCGATCAGGGTGCGTCGCTGCATGGACGTATTCCCAGGGTCCTGTGGCGCGGCCAATGTAGCCGCGCCGTGTTGCAGCCATGTTGCCAAATGGTGACGGGGCCGTGAAGGTGGGGCCGTGAAGGCGTGCGCCTTACCGCTTGTGCACCGACCACAGCATCAGCCAGCGGATCGGGAACACCCAGACGATGCCGGCGACGCACCAATACAGCGCCTCCAGCGTCCAGTGCAGGCGCGGCGCCACGTCCGGCAGGGTGATGGCCGCCACGATATAGGCGATGATGAACAGCACCCCGGCAATGGTGGCGATGGCGGGTCTCGACATGCACGCTGCCTAGAACAGCGCATCGGTTGCCGCAATGGGCGGGAGGCGGTACAGCCGCCCGATCCTCACGCACCAACACCAGCCCAAGGCAGCACCATGGACCTCAAGGACCACATCCGCGGCGTTCCCGACTTCCCGAAGCCGGGCATCCTGTTCTACGACATCTCCACCCTGCTGCGGGACCCGGATGCGTGGCAGGTGGCCATGGGGCGGCTGGCCAACATCGTGCGCGGGCACCAGCCGCACCTGCTGGCCGGCGTGGAATCGCGCGGCTTCCTGCTGGCGGCACCCTTGGCGCTGAAGCTCGGCTGCGGCTTCGTCATGCTGCGCAAGCGCGGCAAGCTGCCGGGGGCGGTGGTCGGGCTGGACTACGACCTGGAATACGGCACGGACCGGATCGAGATCCAGGCGGACGCCATCACCCCCGGCGCGCGGGTGATGGTGGTGGACGACCTGCTGGCGACCGGCGGCACCATGGCGGCGGGCATCGCGC
>CAXSEX010000665.1:0-2054 GCA_964236415.1 uncultured Acetobacteraceae bacterium
CACGGGCACGATCAGGTCCACCGCCCCGGTGGCGATGGCGCTGTGCGGCATCCCGCTATGCTGCGGTGCCGTGCCGTCCGTGCCCTGGGCCAGGGTCAGGCCGCCGCGCGCCCGGATCGCCTTCAAGCCGAGCGCGCCGTCGTGTCCGGTGCCGGACAGCACGATGCCGACGGCGTCCTCGCCCAGGTCCGCGGCCAGGCTGTCGAAGAACTCGTCGATCGGCGTCGCCTCGCGCGGGACACCAGGTGCCAGGGGCCGCAAGCGCAACGCTCCCTGCCGCAGGGTGCCGACGTGACCCGGCGGGATCACGTAAACCTGGTCCGGCTCCACCCGGTCCCCGTCCGCCGCCTCCGTGACGGCCATCTTGGTCCAGCGTGCGATGATCTCGGGCAGCGCGCTCTTGTGGTCGGCAGACATGTGCAGGACGACGACGAAGCCCATCCCGCTGTCAGCCGGCATGGCCTCGAAGAACAGCCGGAACGCCTCTATGCCCCCGGCCGAGGCGCCGACGGCGACAACCTGCACGCGCTATTCCTTCAAGTCGGCAGGTGCGTGGGCGGACGGGCCGGGGTGCCTGCCCCGCTGGCCCGACACCTCCCACAGGTGCTCCTCCTGCTCCAGCAGCCGCAAGGCGGCGCGGACCACCTCGCTCGCGCTGCGGAAGCGGCCAGAGGCGACGCGGTTGTCGATGAACGCCTCGATCTCCGGGGTGAGCGACACGTTCCTGGTCCTGACGTTCACGGGCATCGGGAGAGGATTAGACAGCCTGGCGGTTTGTCAATCCTTGTTAACGATTGCCTTGCCAGAACTGACATGACCGTGAAAACGCAACATTGCAAGACGTGACTGAACGGTCGCTCCGGGGCTTGGAGGGGGAGCGTGTGCGCTACGCGGTAGCCTTTGTTCCGTCGGCTGACACCGGCACCGCAAAGGCCAGCACCCATTCCGTCCCGTCGCCGGAGTGGACGTCCAGCGTGCCGCCGATCCGCTCCAGCAACCGCCGGACCAGGCCCACCCCGTGCCGGGTGCTGCCGGCCTTGATCACGAACCAATCCCGTCATCCCGGATCGTGATCGCCGCCCGGTCGGCGTCCAGGTGCGCCGGTGTGCCACTTGGCCAAACGACCTGCACACGAAGCGCAACGCCTGGGCTTGGTTAAGCGGACAACGGCCACCTCAGCCACCTCGCAGAAGCTCCAAAGTGGCGGCTCGCAACAAGAACCTGGGGTCGGGATTGATCAACTCCGCCCCGCCTACGGTCCCCCATTGATCGTCAGCACGGTCCCGTTCGTATAAGCCGACCGCGGACTGGCCAGGAACGCCACGGCAGCGCCGATCTCCTCCGGCTGTGCCGGCCGCCCATACGGCATGCCCTTGCACAGCTCAATCCAACGGTCAGCATCCCCCAACTCAGACTCAGCCCGGTGGCGCAGCAGCCGTTCCAGCCGCGCCGTGGCGACCGGCCCGGGGTTAACCGCCACCGCACGCACCCCGTCCGCATGGGCACCGCGGCCCAGCGCGCGGGTGAACGCCATCAGGGCGGCGTTGCCCGTGACTCCGGCGACATACCCGGGATCAAATATCTCCCCTGCCGCGCCGATCACGTTCACGACGACGCCCTGTCGCGCCTTCAGCACGGGATACAGCGCCCGGCACAGGCTGATGAAGCCAAACACCTTGAGGTCCCAGGCGGCACGCAACGTCGCGTCGTCCACGGCCAGCAGGCTGCCGGGCGGGATGGCGCCCGCGTTGTTCACCAAGATATCGACCGCCCCGGCGCTCGCGGCGACGCGCTCCACCTCCGCTTGGCGGGACAGGTCGGCGGCCATCGTCTCGACGCGCACCTGGCGGCGGCTCCGCACGGCGGCGGCGGCGGCGTCCAGCGCCGCCGGGTCGCGGGCGACCAAGACGACATCGCAGCCCTCCTCGGCCAGGACCTCGGCGCTGGCGCGGCCGATGCCCTTTGAGCCGCCCGTCACCAAGGCGCGCTTGCCCGTCAGGTGCAGATCCATGCCCAACCCCCCTTGACGCTCACGCCGCCCGCTTGATCCCGCC
>CAXSEX010000666.1:0-2036 GCA_964236415.1 uncultured Acetobacteraceae bacterium
CATGTCCGTGTAGTCGGCCGTGACCTCCTCGTGCAGGGCGTCCGGTGCATGGGCCAGCAGATTCCTGTGCTTGTGAACCGTACACCTTTGCGCCGGCACGTCGGGCCACAACGCCGCCAGTGCCCGATCCAGCCCGGCCCCGCCGTCGGTGATCAGGAACTCCGGCGTGCGCAGCCCACGGGCGATCAGGTCGTCCAGCACGCCGCGCCAGGCCGCCTCGCTCTCGCCCCCCATGTTCTTCACCGCCAACAGCACCTTCTGCCCGTCCCGGCGCACGCCTAGCACGACCAGCAACGAAATGTTTGTGGCCTTGCGGTCCAGCCGCACCCGCACAACCGTGCCGTCCAGGATCAAGCGCACGATGTCCTCCCCGGCCAGGTCGCGCTGGGTCCAAGCATCCCAGTCCGTGCGCACCTTGCGCCACGTGCGGCTGACCACGTCCTTGCCCACCGCGCCTTTGAACAAGGCCGCCAAAGCGCGCTTGACCCGACGCGTGTTGGTCCCGGACAGGTAGGCGCCCGCGATTAGCGCCTCGACCTGGCGCGTCATCCGAGCATACCGCGGCAATGCCGCGCTGTGCCACTCCTGCGTGCCCCCGCCTTCGGCTGCCATCCGCGCCCGAGGCACGCTGAGCGCCACAGGGCCGAACGAGCCGAGCAGCTGGCGCTCGCGCGTCCCGTTCCGGTAGCCCTTCGGCGCCTCCGCATCCCGCTCGTAGCGCCCGCGTCCCAGCGCCGCGTCCAGCTCCTGTCCGATCAGCTCTTCAATGAACCCGCGCACCCGATCCCGGATGCCCGCCTCGATCGGGTCAAACCAGACATCTCCAGCAAATAGTGCCGTGCCGTCCGCTTGCGTCTTCGTGCTATTCTCTTCCATGGCGTGGTCTCCGCCGGCGCTCAAACGCCGGAAATGGTTCGTTGAACAAACCAGAGACTACGCCACCAACCTATTTCCACCACCTTCGCTACGGCACCCGCCATCACCTCGGGACGGCCGTAATGGCCGTCGCCGCGGATGGTCAGCCGCGTGTCCGGCCAATGCTTTCGGATGCGGCGCATGAGCCGCCTCACGGGGCTGCGGACCTCAAACCCAGACGGCGTCTTGCCGGGCCGCAGCAGGACCGCGACCGGGCGCGAGGTGGCGGTGTCGTAGACATGGATCGGCATGAAGCAGCGCTCGTCGTGGTGCGCGTTGAACAAGGACAGCTGTTGATGCCCGTGCACGACGTCGGCGGTGTCGTCGATGTCGAGCGTCACCGCCTTGGGCGGCCTGTGTCAACGGCGGATGAATTCTGGTTCTCCCGCACTTTGCGTGCTGTTTGCCCCTTGTACCTGAATGCCGAATCGGAGAGACGGTGGATTCACCTCCATGGCGGTCTCCCACGTGCCCTCTTCCTTGCTGTCCATGCTGCCCCGTAGGCTTGAACTCATCGCCGTTCTGCCGGCCGTTGACCATGTCACCGTTGAAGCCGGGCTGCCCCGGAGCGCGGTGGACTGTCCAACCTGTGGCTTACCCTCGCGTCGGCTTCACAGCCGCTACCCGCGTGTGCTTCGTGATCTGCCCTGGCAGGGACGCCCGGCGACGATCCGGATCGCAGCGCGGCGGTTCCGGTGTCTCAATCCCGCATGTGGCCGCAAGACCTTCGCCGAGCGTCTTGGCTCGGTCGCGCCGGTATCGGCGCGACGGACGACCCGGCTCGGTGATCTTCAACGCCACGTCGCACTCGCCCTTGGAGGTGAAGCCGCCGCGAGGTTGACTGAACGGTTGGCAATCCCGACCAGTCCGGACACGCTGCTGCGCATGGTGGCTACCCCAATTGAGCCTGAGATGCTGGCGCCGACGCCCAGGGTGCTTGGGGTGGACGATTGGGCCTGGAGGCGGGGCCATCGCTACGGAACTATCCTGGTCGATCTCGAGCGCAACGAGGTGGTGGACCTGCTCCCGGATCGGCAAAGCCGAGACCCTTGCCAATTGGCTGCGCCAGCATCCCGGCATCGAGGTGGTCGCACGCGACCGCGCCGGCGCCTACGCGGACG
>CAXSEX010000667.1:0-2028 GCA_964236415.1 uncultured Acetobacteraceae bacterium
TGTTCGCGCTGCTGGCGGTGTTCGTGGCCGGGCTGATGGTGGGGCGCACGCCGGAGTACTTGGGCAAGAAGGTGCAGGCGCGGGAGGTCAAGCTCGCCATGCTGGCGGTGCTGATCCTGCCGCTGTGCATCCTGGGCGGCACCGCGCTGTGCCTGGTGCTGCCGGACGGCGTGTCGTCGCTGGCGAACGCCGGGCCGCACGGCTTGAGCGAAATGCTGTATGCCTTCACCTCGGCGACCGGCAACAACGGCAGCGCGTTCGCCGGGCTGACGGCGGACACACCGCTGCTGGACTACGGGCTGGGCGCCTGCATGCTGCTGGGGCGGTTCGCCTTCCTGGTGCCGGTGCTGGCCATCGCCGGGTCGCTCGCCGCCAAGCCGAAGCTGCCGCCCAGCGCCGGCACCTTCCCGACGCACGGGCCGCTGTTCATCGGCCTGCTGATCGGCGTCATCCTGATCCTGGGCGGGCTGCAATTCCTGCCCGCGCTGTCGCTCGGGCCGCTCGCGGAGCACTTCTCCATGCTCGCCGGCAAGACCTTCTAAGGACACCTAATCGTGGCACAGAACGCTGAATCCATCGCGCTGTTCGACGGCGCGATCCTGGCCCGCGCGGCGGGCGACGCCTTCGTCAAGCTCAACCCGGCCCGGCTGATCCGCAACCCCGTCATCTTCGTCACCGAAGTCGTCTCGATCCTCGTGACCGTGCTGGCGGTCCGCAACCTGGCCAGCGGGCAGCCGGCGGGCTTCGCGCTCGCCATCGCCCTTTGGCTGTGGCTCACCGTGCTGTTCGCGACCTTTGCGGAGGCGGTGGCGGAGGGCCGCGGGCGTGCCCGGGCGGAAAGCCTGCGCCGCGCCCGCAGCGACACCACCGCCAAGCGCCTGGTTGGCACCAACCGCAGCCAAACGACGCAGGTGCCCGCGCCCGACCTGCGCCGCGGCGACCTGGTGCTGGTGGAGACCGGCGACCTGATCCCGTCGGACGGCGAGATCGTGGAGGGCGTCGCCAGCGTCAACGAAAGCGCCATCACCGGCGAAAGCGCCCCGGTGATCCGCGAGGCCGGCGGCGACCGCAGCGCCGTGACCGGCGGCACCCAGGTGGTCAGCGACTGGCTGGTGGTGCGGATCACCGCCGACCCCGGCAACACCTTCATCGACCGCATGATCGCCCTCGTGGAAGGCGCGCAGCGCCGCAAGACGCCGAACGAGATCGCGCTCGACATCCTGCTGGCCGGCCTCACCATCATCTTCCTGATCGCCGTCGTGACGCTGGTGGGCCTGGCGAAGTACTCCGGCACCGACCTGGCCGTGCCGGTGCTGGTGGCGCTGTTCGTGACGCTGATCCCCACCACCATCGGCGGGCTGCTGTCCGCCATCGGCATCGCCGGCATGGACCGGCTGATCCGCTTCAACGTGGTCGCCACCTCCGGCCGCGCGGTGGAGGCGGCGGGCGACGTGGACACCCTGCTGCTCGACAAGACCGGCACCATCACCTTCGGCAACCGCGCCGCCGCCAGCTTCTCCCCCGTGCCGGGCGTGGAGGAGCGCACCCTGGCCGACTCCGTGGTGCTCGCCTCGCTCGGCGACGAGACGCCGGAAGGGCGCTCGATCCTGTCCTTCGCCCGCGACCGCTTCGGGGTCACGCACGAGGCGCCGGCCGGCGCCACGGTGGTGCCGTTCACCGCCAACACCCGGGTCAGCGGCCTCGACGCCGGCGGCCGGTCCTGGCGCAAGGGCGCGGTGGAGAGCGTGCTCGCTTTGACCGGCGGCCCGGCGCCCCAGGCGTTCACCCAGGCGGTGGACCGCATCGCCCGCTCCGGTGGCACGCCGCTCGCCGTCTCGGTGGATGGCCGGCTGCAAGGCGTGGTCGAGCTCAAGGACATCGTGAAGCCCGGCATCCGCGAGCGGTTCGCCGCGCTTCGCCAGATGGGCATCCGGACGGTGATGATCACCGGCGACAACAAGGTGACGGCGGCAGCCATCGCCACCGAGGCCGGGGTGGACGACTTCCTGGCGCAGGCGACGCCGCAGG
>CAXSEX010000668.1:0-294 GCA_964236415.1 uncultured Acetobacteraceae bacterium
GTATGTCACCAACCAGGACCGCCCCGGCTTCATCGGGCGGTTCGGCGCGACCCTCGCGGACGCTGGCATCAACATCGCAACGTTCCATCTCGGGCGCGCCGAGACCGGGGGCGACGCGATCTGCCTGGTCAGCGTGGACCAGCCGGTGCCGGACGCCGTGTTGGCGGCGGTGCGCGCGCTTCCCTTGGTCATGCAGGCGACGCCGCTGCAATTCTAGGCTAGAACCGGCCTGCCCATGACCGAAGACACGTCCCCCAACCCGGCACTGCTGCCATCCGGCCTGCGCGACCTGCT
>CAXSEX010000668.1:304-1796 GCA_964236415.1 uncultured Acetobacteraceae bacterium
TCGAGGCCGCAACGGTGTCCGCGCTGATGGAGACCTTCTCCACCCATGGCTACCAGCGCGTGAAGCCGCCCCTGGTCGAGTTCGAGGACGGGCTGCTGGCGGGATCGGGTGCGGCCATGACTTACCAAACCTTCCGCGTCATGGACCCGGACACCCATCGCATGATGGGGGTGCGCGCCGACATGACGCCGCAGGTCGCCCGCATTGCCGCCACCCGCCTGGCTGGCCGTCCACGCCCGCTGCGCTTGTCCTATGCCGGGCAGTGCCTGCGGGTGCGCGGCAGCCAGATCGCGCCGGAGCGGCAGGTGGCGCAGGCCGGGCTTGAGTTGCTCGGCGTGGACAGCGCGGCGGCCGACGCGGAGATCGTGCTGGTGGGCGCGGAAGCCTTGGCCGGGGTCGGCATGGGCCGGGTCAGCTTCGACCTGACATTGCCGCAGTTGGCGCCCACCTTGCTGGACGAGGCCGGAGTCGCCGGAGCGTCCCGCCTGGCGCTGACGCGGGCGCTGGACCGCAAGGACGCCGCCGCCGTCGCGGAGCATGGTGGTGCCCTTGCCCAATTGCTGACCGACCTGCTGCTGGTCGCAGGCCCCGTCGCGCCCGCCTTGGAGATGCTGGAGGCGGCCCGGCTGCCGCCCTTGGCCGCGGCGTTGTGTGCCCGCCTGCGCCAGACCGTGCAGGCGATCCTGCATCAGGCGCCCGATGTGCGCCTGACGCTCGACCCCATCGAATTCCGTGGCTTGCGCTACCATACCGGGGTCTGCGTCACCGTGTTCGCGCCGGGCCGGCGCGAGGAGCTGGGCCGCGGCGGACGCTACGTGTCCGGAGACGGCGAGCCGGCGGCTGGCCTCACGCTCTACCCCGATGCGATGCTGCGCGCCCTGCCGCCGCGGGCCATTCGGCCGCGGGCCTATCTGCCTTGGAACACCCCGCGCGATCAGGGTGCGGCGCTGCGCGACGGTGGATACGCCACGCTTTCGGCCCTGGCGAACGGGCCTGACCCGGCCGACGAGGCCCGGCGCCTCGGCTGCACCCACATCTTGCGGGACGGCGTGGCCGTTCCGCTGACCGCGGAGAGCTGAATGCCCAACGTTGCCGTGATTGGCGCCCAGTGGGGCGACGAGGGGAAGGGCAAGGTCGTGGACTGGCTTGCCAGCCGCGCCGACATCGTGGTGCGGTTCCAGGGCGGGCACAACGCCGGGCACACGCTGGTTGTCGGCAACCAGACCTACAAGCTGTCCCTGCTGCCCAGCGGGCTGGTGCGCGGCAAGCTTGGGGTGATCGGCAACGGCGTCGTCATCGACCCGGTGGCCCTGCTGGCCGAGATGGACCGGGTGCGTGCCCAGGGCCTGGACGTGACGCCGGACAACCTGCGCATTGCCGAGAACGCCATCCTGATCCTGCCGGTGCATGGCGCATTGGACCGCGCCCGGGAGGCCGCCCGCGGCGAACGCAAGATCGGCACCACAGGCCGCGGCATCGGCCCCGCTTACGA
>CAXSEX010000668.1:1806-2026 GCA_964236415.1 uncultured Acetobacteraceae bacterium
CTGCTGTCCGACAAGCTCGACGAGTTGCTGCTGCATCACAACACGCTGCTGACGGGGCTGGGCGCGCAGCCGGCGCAGAAGCAGGAATTGCTGGACTTGCTGCTCGGCATGGCGCCGCGCCTGCTGCCGCACGTCGAGGCTGTGTGGGAACGCCTGGACGAGGCACGGCGCGCGGGCCGCCGCATCCTGTTCGAGGGTGCGCAGGCCGTGATGCTGGATG
>CAXSEX010000669.1:0-2011 GCA_964236415.1 uncultured Acetobacteraceae bacterium
GCGCCGTGCGCCAGGGCCATGCCGCCGATCAGGGCATCCATCGCTGGGACGGGCCGCCCCGCTTGCTCGCGGACGGAGCGCGCCGTGGCATAGCCCAGGGCGCAGTCGGCGTCGAACGCCAGGACGCGCGCGGCGAACCCGGCCTCAAGGAATGTGCCGAAGTCCCGTTCCAGCCCGTCCCGCCGCCGGCCCTGCGGCAGCCGGCGCAGGCCGTAGCGGATCTCGGCCACCACGGGGCTCGGCACGAAGAGGTCGGCGCTGGCTTGGCTTTCGATGAAAGCTGCCACCGCCGGGTGGGGATGCCGGCGCATGAGCTCGGACACCACGTTGGTATCGAGCAGGATCAGCGGCCAAACTCCGGCCCGGAGAAGTCCGGCGCCGGCCGCTGCCCGTCCCCCGCGCGGGATGGCAGGTCGACATCGACGCCGCGTTCCGGTCCGAACAGCCGGGTGGCGAGCTGCAGGAGCCCTTCATCTTCCTCTCCACCCGCGTCGCGGGCCAGGGCGCTGCGCAGGGTTTCTCGCGCTTCCTCCTCCAGGGAGCGATGGTGGGCACGGGCGCGGGCCTTGAGCCGGGCCCGCAGCGCGTCGTCGACGTGGCGGATGAGCAAGCTGGACACGGAAGCCTCCTGGTTGGCAGCTTTGCATTGCGACGCTGCTATCATAGGATAGCACGGCAGCAATGGCGGATGCCTGCCCTATCGAACCCGGTCTGATCGGTAACGTTATCTCTCCCGAGGAGCCCGAAAGGGATCTGTATGAGTGGAAAAGCCGGCTGCCTTTCGGGCTGCGGCTACGCGCGGGTGTCCCCCATCCCGCCCGCCGGCGCCGGGGCATCGCCCCTGGCAAGCGCGTCGAGCGTGCGGCGTGTCCGGCGCATTGCCTGCTGGTCTCTGCCATCGAGTGGTCGAGCGCGCTGTAGTCGAATGCCCAGCGCTCGATCGGGGTCAGCGGCCCAACGGGCGGCGCCTCCGGAGCCGGCGCTTCCTCGTTGGGCCGGGCCGGAGGCCGGCCCCGGCCGCGGCCCGGCTCCGGACGGCGTGGGGGCGCCACCTCGTCGCGCAGCGGCGCCATCCCTCGCAGCCCGAACAGCCGGCGCTTCGAGCGATGGGTGACCTCGACCGCGACACCGGCGTCGGCGAGGCCGTCCAGCAGCACCGTGGCGTTCTTGACCGCCATGCCGAGGCCGAGCGCCAGGGAGGTGGCGGAGAGCAGCGGCGCGGCCGCCAGCAGGTCGACCGCCTGCGGCGTGCGCGAATGGCGCCGCCGCCCGGCGACGGCGCCGCGTGCGGAGAACCAAGCGCGTTCCAGCTCGGCCAGCCTCTGCAGGCCGTCGGCCGCCTCGCCGGCAAGCGCGTCCAGGAACACCGGCATCCAGGTCTCCCTTTCCCACGGCACCTCGGCGCCGAGTGCGCGGGCGCCGGTGAGCGGCAGGGGCGCCCGGAGCAGGCGTTGGCGGCGCCAGTGCCGGATCAGGGCGGCGCGGAGCGGGGCGCGGCCGCCGCCCGCGTCGAGCCAGGCGTGCGCGTTGCAGGCCGCCGAGAGCAGCGGCGTTCCGGTGCCGTTGGGATGTTCGAGCGCAGCCTCGGCACGCTGGACCAAGCCCTCCTCGTCGAAGTCGGGTGTCGTGAGCCAGCGGTGCAGGGCCAGGGCATGGCGCGCGGCGTCGAAGATGGCGCCGCGGTCGACGATGCGGAGCGCGCCGTCCATGCGCAGGCGCAGGCCCTCCTGTCGCTTTGCTTTGGGCAATGCACTCAGAACCGGGCACAATCAGCGTATTGAGCTTCGGCGACTGCATTGGCAATTTGCACGAACAAGTGCACTGTTCGGCAATTTCATCTTTGCAGCTGCACTGTGGGCTGACGGGGTCAGGTGCGGGTGCATGGTCCGACGTCGAGTTGCGGCATGGCGACCGACCCCGGGCGTGGCGGCCGCCCGAGCCCGGCCGAAGTCGCGGCCGACGCCTGGGACAGGGCCGCTGGGCCGCGTAAGCTAGCGCCATGCCCGACGAT
>CAXSEX010000670.1:0-2010 GCA_964236415.1 uncultured Acetobacteraceae bacterium
ACGAGATCCCGGCGGCGCAGACACTGCTGGCCGAACTGGGCGTTGCCGATGGTGCGTATCCGCCCGGCGAGGGCCGCCTGGGCGTGAGCCTCCTTCCGCCTTAAGTCGCTGGTTAAGGTGGCGGTTGAGGTGTGGTGATGGACGGCGTGGTGGAGATCATCACCGGTCGCGAGCGTCGGCGGCGGTGGAGCACGGCGGACAAGCTGCGCATTGTCGGGGAAACGCTTGAGCCGGGTGTTCGGGTTTGCCATGTCGCGGCGCGGCATGGGATGTGCGAAAGCCTGCTGTTCGCGTGGCGTCGGCAGGTGCGCGAGGGCTTGCTGGTTGAGCCGGACCTGCCGGTGTTCATGCCGGTGCAGATGCTCGGGACGTCGGCGGCGGCTGCGCCGTCACCGCCTTCTCCGGCTCCGGGCGCAACGCCGGTTCGGCCGCAGGCGGGCCTGATCGAGATCGAGCTGGGCGACGGCCGCCAGGTCCGGGTGGGTGCGGACGTGAACCAGGCCGCGCTGCGGCGGGTGCTGGCGGCGTTGCGCGGGTGATCCCGGCGCCGACGGGGGTGCGGGTGTGGCTTGCGGCGGGGGCGACCGACATGCGCCGCGGGATGGGCGGCCTGGCCTTGCAGGTGCAGCAGGCGCTGGGGCGCGATCCGCATGGAGGTGATCTTTACGTCTTCCGGGGCCGCCGCGGCGACCTGGTGAAATGCTTGTGGCACGACGACACGGGCATGTCGCTGTATGTGAAAAGGCTGGAACGGGGCCGCTTCGTGTGGCCGCAAGCCAAGGAGGGCGTGGTCTCGCTGACGCCGGCGATGTTGTCCATGCTGCTCGAAGGGACCGACTGGCGGAACCCGCAACGGACGTGGCGGCCGGAGATGGCGGGCTGACGTCATCAGCCGGCGTAAAGACGCACCTATCTCGCACAAAGGGGTACGCAGCCGGCCGCAAGTATGATTCAATCGGCCGCGTGACGCCTGCCATTGATCCAGCCCCGGACGACATCGAGGCGCTCCGCGCGGCCTTGTTGCACGAGCGTGCCGCCCTTGCGGCCGATCTGCTGGCGCGGCGCGAGGCGGAAGCGCGCGCGTCCGGCGCCGAGGCCATGGTGGCGCGTCTCAAGCTGCTGATCGCCCAGCTCAAGCACGACCGGTTCGGCGCCTCGTCCGAGCGCGGCCGCAAGCTGCTGGACCAGCTGGAGCTGCAGCTCGAGGAGCTGGAAGCGGCTGCCACCGAGGACGAGGCGGCGCTCGGTCCGGACCAGGAGGGGTTGCCTCCCCGCCCTCGCGCCATCCGCCGCAAGCCGGTGCGCGGCCCGCTGCCGGCCCACCTGCCGCGCGAGCGCGTGGTGATCCCCGGCCCGGCCGAGTGCCCGTGCTGCCGGGGCAAGCTGGCCAAACTGGGCGAGGACGTGACCGAGACGCTGGAGGTGGTGCCCCGGCGGTGGAAGGTGGTGCAGACCGTGCGGGAACGGTTCACCTGCCGGGCGTGCGAGGCGATCACCCAGCCGCCGGCGCCGTTCCACCCCATCGCCCGTGGCCGTGCCGGCCCCGAGCTGCTGGCCATGATCCTGGAAGCGAAGTTCGGCCAGCACCTGCCGCTGAACCGGCAAAGCGACACTTACGCCCGCGAGGGGGTGGAGATCGACGTCTCGACGATGGCGGACTGGGTGGGTGCCTGCACGGCGACACTGGCGCCGCTGACCGCGCTGATCGAGGCGCACGTGATGGCGGCCGGGCGCATCCATGGCGACGACACCACCGTGCCCGTGCTGGCGAAAGGCAAAACGGCCACCGGGCGCCTGTGGACCTATGTGCGCGACGACCAGCCGTTCGGCGGGCCGGCACCGCCCGCGGCCGTGTTCCACTACTCGCGCGACCGCCGGGGCGAGCACCCACGCAAGCACTTGGCCGGCTACGCCGGCATCCTGCAGGCCGACGCCTACGCCGGGTTCAACGACCTCTATGTGTAGCGACGCGCAATGATGAACGCCTCGACGCACAATCAAGGGTAGTTG
>CAXSEX010000671.1:0-2002 GCA_964236415.1 uncultured Acetobacteraceae bacterium
CACGCCGAGCGCCGTGGTGCAGGCCGGGTCCGAGCCGGCCTGGCGGCGCAGCGCCGCGATGCGGTTCGACCGGCTGCGCAGCCTTGGCGGCGCCGACGTGCCGCCGGACGACGCCGTGGCGGCGCTGACCGGGCTGGGCTTCACCGTGGAGGCGCGGACGGCGGAGGCGGTGCGGGTGGCCGTGCCGTCCTGGCGCAACGACATCGCAGCACCCGTCGTCTTGGACCAGGCGCCGGGCCTCGACCCGGACTGCGCCCGGGCCGCGGCCGAGGGCTGCGCCGAGACGGAGCCGGAAGCGGACCTGACCGAGGAGGTGCTGCGGCTGCGCGGCCTGGATCACGTGCCTCCGGTGTCCCTGCCCCGCATGGCGCCGGTGCCGCCCGCGGTGCTGACGCCGCGCCAGGTGCGGATGGCGCTGGCCCGGCGCACGCTCGCCGCGGCGGGCCTCATGGAGTGCGTGAGCTTCAGCTTCCTGGACCATTCCCAGGCGGCGCTGTTCGGCGACGCGCCGGAAGCGTTGCGGCTGCTCAACCCCATCGCCTCCGACCTGGACCAGATGCGGGAAACTCCGGTGGCGACCCTGGCGCTCGCCGCCGGGCGCAACGCCGCGCGGGGGCAAACGGAAGTGCGGCTGTTCGAGATCGGCCCGGCGTTCCGTAGGGACGGCCAGGAGACCGTGGCCGCCGGCGTGCTGGCGGGCACCACGCCCCGGCACCCGCTCGCGCCGTCCCGCGGGCTGGGCGCCACCGACGCCAAGGCGGCGGCGATGGAGGCGTTGCAGGCGCTCGGCCTGCCCATGGACAGCCTGGGCGTTGCCGCCGACGCGCCCGATTTCTACCATCCCGGCCGGTCCGGCACCGTGCGGCAGGGGCCGCGGCTCGTGCTGGCGACGTTCGGGGAGCTGCACCCGCGCGTGCTGCAAGCCCTGGACTGGACTGGCCCGGCGGCGGCGTTCGAGGTGTTCCTCGACCGCGTGCCGGAGCCGAAGCGCCGCCGCCGGGCGGCCCCGGACCTGCCGGCGCTCCAGCCGGTGCGGCGCGACTTCGCCTTCCTCGTGGGCGCGGCGGTGCCTGCCGACGCCGTGCTGCGCGCGGCGCGCGGGGCGGAGCGCGCGTTGATCGCCGCTGCCCACGTGTTCGACGTGTATGAGGGCGACAAGGTGCCGCCGGGCCAGAAATCGGTGGCTGTCGAGGTAGTGTTCCAGCCGCGCGAGCGCACGCTGACGGACGCGGAAATCGAGGCCGCCGGCGCCAAGGTGGTCGCCGCCGTGGCCAAGGCGACTGGCGGCGCGCTGCGATAGGGAGACGCTGACTTTTCGGGGCAAACCCACTACATCGGAGGAATGACCGACACCCCGCTCCGCCTGATCCGCAACTTCGCCATCATCGCCCACATCGACCATGGCAAGTCCACGCTGGCCGACCGGCTGATCCAGGCGTGCGGCGGCCTGACCGACCGGGAGATGTCGGCGCAGGTGCTCGACAGCATGGAGCTGGAAAAGGAGCGCGGCATCACCATCAAGGCGCAAACGGTGCGCCTGGCCTACAAGGCCCACGACGGGCTGACGTATGAGCTGAACCTGATGGACACGCCGGGCCACGTGGACTTCGCCTACGAGGTCAGCCGGAGCCTGGCGGCGTGCGAGGGGTCGCTGCTCGTGGTGGATGCGAGCCAAGGCGTTGAGGCGCAGACGCTGGCCAACGTGTACCAGGCCATCGACGCCGGGCACGAGATCGTGCCGGTGCTGAACAAGATCGACCTGCCGGCCGCCGAGCCTGACCGGGCGAAGCAGCAGATCGAGGACGTGATCGGCCTGCCTGCGGACGACGCGGTGATGATCAGCGCCAAGACCGGCCTCAACATCGAGGGCGTGCTGGAGGCGCTGGTCACCCGGCTGCCACCCCCGGTCGGTGACCGCAAGGCGCCGCTCAAGGCGTTGCTGGTGGACAGCTGGTACGACCAGTACCTCGGCGTCGTCATCCTGGTGCGCGTGAAAGACGGC